>NZ_JBVHLU010000144.1:0-22014 GCF_055558835.1 Embleya sp. NPDC025285 | reverse complement strand
CCCCCCCCCCCCCCCCCCCCCCCCCCCCCCCCCCCCCCCCCCCCCCCCCCCCCCCCCCCCCCCCCCCCCCCCCCCCCCCCCCCCCCCGCTCGGCGATGATGTGCCGTCAGACGGTGATGTTCTCCGCCTGCGGGCCCTTCTGGCCCTGAACAGCGTCGTAGGAGACCTTCTGGCCCTCGACAAGCTCACGGTAGCCCTGCGACTGGATCGCCGAGTAGTGCGCGAAAACATCCGGGCCGCCGTCGTCCGCCTGGATGAAGCCGAAGCCCTTTTCCGCGTTGAACCACTTCACGGTTCCAGTAGCCATACAAATCTCCTTCGTGGTGCCAAATGGAAATGCGCACGTGCGCATGTCCAAGTCGCAACAGCAATCCATTTTTCACATGAACCCGGTTCGACATAAACAAAAAGCGCCCGACGGTCACGACCGTAAGGCGCTCACAAAATTCATGGGAACCACTACTGCAACTGCCCCGAGGCTAGCACGGAAAAGTCCTCGACCCCGGAAGGCACGAAATATTTCTTCTCGACCCCGCACTCGGACCCCGCGCGGTCGGACCCGCACTCGGACCCCGTACTCGGACCCGGCGCTCCGACTTCGCACCCCGGCTGCCCCGCGCCCGGACGCCCCCGCGGGAGGCCACCGCTCACTCGGGTTCGATCCCCAACTCGGCCAGGATCGCCGCCGTGTGTTCGCCGACCGCCGGGATCGGGCCCATCGCCGCCTCGCGACCGGTCACCGTGACCGGCGGCAGCAGCGCGCGCAGCGGACCGGCGGGCGAGTCGATCGTGCGCATCCGGTCCCGCGCGGCGTGTTGCGGGTGCTCGGCGAACTCGCCGACGGTGCGCATCCGGGCGTTGGCGATGCCCACCTCGTCCAGGCTCGCCACGATCTCGGCGGCGCCGCGGTCCGCGAAGGCCGCCTCGATCAACTCCGTGAGCCGCTCGTTGCCGGCCACGCGCAACGAGTTGCTCCGAAACCGGGGGTCGTCGATCAGGTCCGGACGACCCAGCACCCGCTCGCACAGCGCGGCCCATTCGCGGTCGTTCTGCACACCGACGAACACCTGGCCGCCGTCGCCGACGCGGTACGGACCGTACGGCGCGATCGCCGCGTGTCGCGCGCCGGTGCGCGGCGGAGGCGTCCCGCCGTAGGTCGCGAAGTAGTACGGGAAGCCCATCCACTCGCCGAGCGCGTCCAGCATGGACACCTCGAACGCACTGCCCTCGCCGGTGACCCGGCGCTCGTAGAGCGCGGTCAGCATGCCGGTGAAGGCATACATCGCGGCGGCGATGTCGGCGATCGGGATGCCGGCCTTGGCGGGCGCGTCCGGTGTCCCGGTGACCGAGAGCAGACCGGCCTCGCATTGCACCAGCAGGTCGTACGCCTTCTTGTCGCGATAGGGACCCGAAGTCCCATAACCCGATATTCCACAGACGATCAGCCGGGGAAATCTGGCCCGCAAATCCGCCGCGCCCAGGCCCAATCGATCCGCCGCGCCGGGCGCGAGATTCTGCACGAACACGTCCGCGCGGGCGAGCAGGCGGTCCAGGATTTCCGCCGCGCGCTCGTCCTTGAGGTCGAGCGCGAGGCTTTCCTTCCCGCGATTCGCCCAGACGAAGTGGCTCGACAATCCCTCGACGGTCTCGTCGTACGCGCGGGCGAAATCGCCCGCGCCCGGGCGCTCGATCTTGATCACGCGCGCGCCCAGATCGGCCAGTTGCCGAGTCGCGTACGGCGCGGCGATGGCCTGTTCCAGGGAGACGACGGTGACACCGGCGAGGGGTAGGGGCACCCGTCCATCTTGACAGGGCGTCAGGCGTGCGACACGGCGGCGCACCCTTCGGCGCGCGCCGAAGCGTCGCCGGCCGATGATGGCGACATGGACTCGATCGCACGTGCCACCGACCCGGATTCGGTCCCGCGACTCGCCGCGCTCGCCGCACTCCTCGCGGACGAGACGCGCGCGGCGGTTTGCCTCGCCCTCCTGGACCGCCGTGCCTGGACGGGCGGCGAACTGGCTCGGCACTGCGGGGTCGCGCCGTCCACGATCAGCGAGCATCTGACCCGATTGGTCGAGGGCGGCCTGCTGGTCCAAGAACGGCAGGGCCGACACCGGTACGTCCGGCTCGCGGACCCGGGTGTGGCCCGCATGGTCGAGGACCTGGCCGCGTACGCGACGCCCGTGACCACCCGTCCGGCGAACACGCTGCGCGCGCACTCGGCGGGCGCGGCCCTGGCCAGGGGCCGCACCTGCTACGACCACCTGGCCGGCCGGCTGGGCGTGGCGATCACCGACGCGCTCACCGCCCGGGATCTGCTACGCCAGGACACCGGCTTCGCGCTCACCGACCCGGGCATCGCGTGGCTCACCGACCTGGGCGCCGACCTCACCACGTCTCGCAAGCGCCCGTTGGCCCGGCCCTGCCTGGACTGGACCGAACGCCGCCACCACCTCGCGGGCACGGCCGGCGCCGAACTGTGCCGGCTGTTCGGTGCCCGGGGGTGGACGGAGCGGGTCGGCACGGGTCGGGCGGTCCGGGCGACCGAGGAGGGGCGCAGCGCGCTGGGGCGGTTGTTGGGAATGCGGGAGGCGGAGTTCGAGCCGGCGTGACGAACCCGCCGCGCGGGGGCGGTCCGGTCGGGCGGCTCCCGGGTCGACGGACGTGTCGTGGGCGAGGTGTCGGTCAGTCGCCGGACGGAGGCCGCAGGCGCAGCCGGTCAAGCAGACGGCCGGGCCAAGAGCGCCTCGGTCGGGGTGGGTTCGACGTGTCGGCCGCCTTACCCGCGTGCTGCGACTCGGGATCGGGCTCCGGGTCGGCCTCGCGCTCGGGCAGGTATACCGCCTGCCGCCACCGCACGGTTGCCACCCCCAGCTTCCAACTCCGCTCGTCGGGGCCGTAAGTCACCGGCGTCGGGAGTACGCGGAACCCCGCCACGTCCGCCGCGTCGTAATCGGCCACGCCCAAGCCGGTGCCCGAAGGTGTGTCTGTGGGTGTGGTCGTCCGTATCTCCCACTCGCTCCCGCGCCCGAAGATCTGAATCGGCATCCCACCCCGAACCCGGACGCCGGGCCGAATCCGCAGACACGGCCGATCCGGCCCCAGCCGGTGAAGGGGGGCGCCGGCGATCCTCGGCTCTCCACACACCAAGGTGAATTCGCCTCCCGACACCCAAACCGCCTCCAACACCGAGACCTCGGACGGGTGGGTGATCGGCACGATCGCCGCCAGGTCGCCCACGCCGTGCAGCACGAACGTACCCTCGGGCAGATCGGGCCGAATGGGCGGCGTCGGGTCGACGTCGAGCGACCACGCCCCACCCGCGGTGACAACCAGCAGCCGCGGTCCGGCGACCTCGAACTCCGGTGCCTGCCAAACTTGTTCCCGACGCTCATCGATCCCCCGCCAGCCCCCCGTATCCGCCCCTTCCCTCGGCGGCACCATGCGGACCTCGACCTGCCCACCCGACCGGTCGCCGGTGAGCCTGGCCACCCCGAGCGGTCCCGTGTAGCAGACCACCTCGCTGCCGAAGCCCTCCACCGAGCGCTCGAACTCCCGCGCCGCATCCGGTTCTTTGAGCTGCAAGGACCACGCGCCGGAACACCGGACCCGCACCGTCCGCAGCCCCTGGTCCGAGATCAGGATGCTGCCGTCGGAGCCCTCACGCGGACCGTCGTAGACACACTCCTCGGCCGGCCCACCCGGTCGATCGATGCGCCACAACCGCACGTGTCGCCCCGGCGCGCTCTCGACCTGCAACAGGGCCGGCCGACCCGGCACCGGAAGATCCAGCACCACGTCGGCATCCCCGAAGCCCCGATGCGTGAAGGGCGTGTCGTCCTGCCCGTGCCCCCGAACGGGCCCGAACGCCGCACTGTTCCGCCGACCAGGTTCGTACATCGTCCGACGATCCCACGCGGCCACGAGTCGGATAAGCCGGAACCCCCTCCCTCCGCGAACCGGCCACCGAGGCCCGCCCGGGTCGACGACCGATCAGGCCACCTGCCCACCGGCGGCGGCCGACCGGCCGGCCGCAGGGGCGCGTAGCGGGCGTGCAACCCGAGCGCGTAGCGGACGGCCCGACCGTGACCGCGTAGCGGGCATGCGCGCGCGCACCGACCGGGCTTGCTCGTCCCCTACGCGGCCGGCCGGTTGCGCGTCCCCTACGGGTTCGGGGTCGAGCCGGTCTCTCCGAGCCGGGGCGCTTGGCCCCTACGGGGCAGGTCACCCATCCGCTGCGGGATCGCGGCCGCAGTCGAGTCGGGCACAGCGGAGCGGGTTGGTCCTGTGGTGCGCGGGTGGCGGGCGCGTAGCGGACGTGCAACCCGCGCGCGTAGCGGACGGCCCGACCGTGACCGCGTAGCGGGCATGCAACCCGCGCGCACCGACCGGGCTTGCTCGTCCCTTACGCGGCCGGCCGGTTGCGCGTCCCCTACGGGTTCGGGGTCGAGCCGGTCTCTCCGAGCCGGGATGCTTGGCCCCTACGGGGCAGGTCACCCATCCGCTGCGGGATCGCGGCCGCAGTCGAGTCGGGCACAGCGGAGCGGGTTGGTCCTGTGGTGCGCGGGTGGCGGGCGCGTAGCGGACGTGCAACCCGCGCGCGTAGCGGACGGCCCGACCGTGACCGCGTAGCGGGCATGCAACCCCGGGCGCGCGACCGGCTTGCCGTCCCCTACACGCCCGGCCGATTGCGCGTCCCCTACGGGTTCGGGGTCCGGGCGGCGGTGGCCGCCGGCTCGGTGGGGGTGCGGGTGAACGCCGCGCGATAGCCGCTGGGGGTCAGGCCGGTGCGGCGGACCAGGTGTTTGCGCAGCGAGTCGGTGGTGCCGATGCCGCTGTGGTGTGCCACCAGTTCCATGGACAGGTCGGTGGTCTCCAGCAACTCCCTTGCCCGATCCACCCGTTGGTGGAGCAGCCATTGCAGTGGGCTGAGGCTCGTCTCGGCGTGGAAGCGTCGGGTGAGGGTGCGCACGCTGGTGCTCGCGTGCGCGGCGAGGTCGGCCAGCGTGAGCGGTTCGTCGAGCCGGGCCAGGGCCCAGGCCCGGGTGCCGGCGAGCGACACACCGCTTTCCGGTGGGAGCGGTGATTCGATGAACTGGGCCTGGCCGCCGGGGCGTACCGGCGCGGCAACGACCAGACGCGCGACCGTGTTGGCCGTGGCGGCGCCGTAGTCGGTCCGGATCAGGTGCAGGCACAGGTCGATCCCGGCGGACAGACCGGCGGAGGTCAGGATCGGGCCGTCCTCGACGTACAACCAGGTCCACGGCCGGGAAGCGGCGGCGGAACTCCTCGGTCATCATCCAGTACGTGGTGGCCGCGCGCCCGTCCAGAAGGCCCGCCTGGGCCAGCACGAACGCGCCGGTGCAGATCGACGCCATCCGCTTCCCCGCCGCCGCGGCGTCACGCAGCGCGGCCAGGACGCGCGGGTCGGCATCGGCGCGCGCACCCGTGCCGGTGACGATCACCGTCTCGGCGTCGTCGATCGCGTCGAGGCCGTGCGACACCACGATGTCCAGGCTGCCGGTGCCGACCACGGCGCCGGGCTCGGCGGTACACACCCGCACCCGGTAACCGGCCGCGCCCTCGACCAAGTCGACGCCACCGAGCACCAGTTCCGGGATGGACAGGTCGAACGTGGTCACCGGTGGCACGGCCACAACGGCTATTCGATGCATGGCCCGAACCTCCGGATGTTTGGCATTCCGGCCACTACCGTACGCCCCGACGCGGGCGGGAGGGTGATCACGTCCTTCTCGGACACCTCTACTTCCCCTTCGCTTCCCCTTCGCTTCCCCTTCTCCCCTTCCCGGAGCCCTGATGTCCTCGTCATCCGTCTTCCACGTCGTCGTCGGTGCCGGTGCCACCGGCTCGGCCACCGCACTGCTGCTCGCCGAGTCGGGTGAGCGGGTCCGGGTGGTCAGCCGCCGCGGTGGCGGCCCGCCGCATCCGCTGATCGAACGTGTCGCCGCCGACGCGACCGATACCGCCCGCCTGATCGAGCTCACGAGTGGCGCGCGGACGTTGTTCAACTGCGCGATGCCGCCCTACGATCGCTGGCCCATCGACTGGCCGCCGCTGGCCGCGGCGATGTTGACGGCGGCGGAGCGCACGGGGGCGCACTACGTGATGCTCGGCAACCTGTACGGCTACGGCCCGGTGGACGGGCCGATGACCGAGGACCTGCCGATGGCCCCGACCACCGTCAAGGGCCGCGTCCGCGCGGAGATGTGGACGAACGCGCTGGCCGCGCACGACGCGGGCCGGGTCCTGGTCACCGAGGTCCGGGCGAGCGACTTCCTGGGTGCGGGAGCGGGCTCGTTGTACAACTTCCTGGTCGTCCCGCAGGTGCTCGCCGGCACCCCGGCCGCGATCCCCGGCGACCTGGACGCGCCGCAGAGCTGGTCCTACATCGGCGACGTGGCCCGCACCCTCGTCGCGGCGGCGCGGTCGGCCGAGTCCTGGGGACGGGCGTGGCACGTACCGTCGTCGACCGGCTCCATCCGGGACCTCACCGCACGCCTCGCCGAGCTGACCGGCTCACCCGCCCCCCGGCTGACCCGGTTGACGGCCGAGGAGATGCGCGCGATCGGCCCGGAGAACCCGATCATGGCGGAGGTCGAGGAGATGCTCTACCTCACCGAGGGCGCGTCCATCCTCGACGCGACGGTGACGACGAAGATCCTGGAGGTGTCCGCGTCACCCTTGGACACCGCGTTGCGCGAACTGGGCTCTCCGGTGGGCGAATAGGCGTCGCGCCCGGCCCGACCGTGTTCCCGTCCCGTTCCGACACACTTGTCTCATGGACGACGACGCGGAGCACGCCCGGGCCTGGCTCGCCATCGAAGGCATCACCGAGTCCGACGACGGCACGTGGCGAGACGCCGAGACACCCGACGAACCGATGACCGGCAACGAGCTGGCGCATTCCTGGGTTGATGTCGCGATCACGGATCCGGACCTGGACGGGGCCGGGCGGTTGCGGCTCGCGTTCGGGTTCCTGGACCTGTTGGACGACTATTGGGTGACCTGCGAGATGCGTTTCGCGCTGGCGAGCAGGACCGACCCGCCTCCCGCGGACGTGTTCTGGGCCGGCTACCGCGCCCGGTTGGAGGCGGAACGGGAGTACGCGGCGGTCGGTTACTCCCTTTGGGTGGACTGGTTCGAGGATCGAGGCACCGTGGAGCGGGCGTTCGCCGAGGTGCTGGGCAACGATCTCGACCGGTTGGGTCGAGTCGCCCGGGACGAGCCGTTGTTCCGGCGGGCCGGCCGTGTGCTGGAGTGCTCGGGCCCGGTGCCGTGGCCGCTCAAGTACCCGGTGTACCAGGCCGCGGCGGCCCGGCCCGAGCTGCACCCGGCCCTGTTCCAGGGGCTTCGGGGCAGCTACGGGGATGTCCACGGCAGCCTCGACACGGCGGCCGGCCTCGCCCTGCTCGGCCGGCTGCGCCTGCCCGCCGACACCCCCGACGTCGAGCGCCTGCGTACCGTCCTGGCGGCGGGCCACAACAACCACTACCGGTCCCCGGGCGCGTGGGAGGCCGCCGCGTCCTGAGTTCGCGCGATCCGCGAGGCGTGTTTAATCGGGTCTCATCGGCGCGACGGAAGGACCCCGCGATGGGCACGGTGGATCGGCACGGGCTCGAACTGTCCGGCATGGGTCCGGAGGCGGTCCGGCACTATGAACGTGCGCTCGACGCGCTGTTGTTCTTCCGGCCCGAGGTGAGCACCGAGGTCGAGGCGGCGCTGCTGGCCGATCCGAACGCGCCGATGGCCAACGTGTTCGCGGCCTATCTGGGCCTGCTGGGCACCGAGTCGGTGGACGCCGCCGCCGCGAACGAGCGCTACGCCGCGTTCGTGCCGACCCCCACCCGGGTCGGCGCCCGCGAGGTCGCGCACATGCGGGCCGCCGAGGCGTGGCTGGCCGGCGACATCCACCGGGCCGGCGACATTCTGCACGAGTTGGTCGTGGCGTACCCCCGGGACGCGCTCGCGCTGCTGGTCGGCCATCAGATCGACTTCCTCACCGGCGACGCGCTGCGCCTGCGCGATCGGGTCGGCGGCGCGCTGAGCGCGTGGGATCGGGACGATCCGCACTACGGTCCGGTGTTGGGGATGGCCGCGTTCGGCCTGGAGGAGACCGGCCACTACGCGCGCTCCGAGGAGGCCGGGTCGGCCGCCGTGGCCGCGAATCCGCGCGACGTGTGGGCGATCCACGCGGTGGTGCACACCTACGAGATGCAGGGCCGGTTCGCCGAGGGCATCCGCTACCTGGACGCCCGCACCGCCGACTGGACGGGCGGCAACTACCTGAACGTGCACAACTGGTGGCACTACGGCCTGTTCTCGATCGAGGCCGGCGCGATCGATCGCGCGCTGGCCATCCACGACGCGGTACTGCACAACGACAAGTCGCTCGGTGTCGCGATGGAACTCCTGGACGCCTCGGCCCTGTTGTGGCGCATTCACCTCACCGGCAACGCGCAGGTCGAGCGCTGGAACCGGCTCGCCGACGCGTGGGCGGCCCGCGCGGACGTCCCGTATTACGCGTTCAACGACACGCACGCCGTGATGGCCTACCTCGGCGCCGGCCGGATCGCCGCCGCGCAGGCGGTGATCGAGGACCGCGAGAGCCGGCTCGGCACACCCCACCGAGAGGTGGCCAACGACCGGATGACAGCGCAGGTCGGCCTGCCGGTCTGCCGCGCGCTGGTCGCCTTCGAACAGGGCCGGTACGCGGACACCGTCGACATCCTCGTCCCGATCCGGCACCACCTGAACACCTTCGGCGGCAGCCACGCCCAGCGCGACGCGATCCAGCAGACCCTGGTCGAGGCGGCGCTGCGGGGGAACCGGCACAACCTGGCCCGGACGCTGCTCAGCGAGCGGATCAATCTCCGCCCGACCAGCCCGTACAACTGGCTGGGCCGGGCCCGCCTGGCCGACGCCCTGGGCCGGTCCGCCGAGGCCGCCGAAGCTCGCGAGCGCGCCGCCGAGCACAGGGCCGCGATCACGGCGGCCTGGGGGCGCTGACCCGGGCCGACCACGCCCGCGCCCCGTGCGCGAGAATTGCGCACTCGTCCCGGGCCGAACCGATCGGCCCGCGACGCCATCGACCGCACGGGATCGACCGCACAGGAGAGTGGCACGCATGGGTGAGTCCTCGGCAACCGGTTCCGGAACTCGGCGCCGGGTTCCGGACGATCAGGGACTGCTCGCCGCCGCCGCGCGGAGCCCGGGCGGCTCTGTCGCCGAGATCGATCCGGCGTTCGCCGACGACCCCAACGGATACGTGCCCGGTGAGGCGATCCGAGGCGCGTGGGTGGTCGGTCCGGACGGGCTGCTGACCGGCGAGTACCGGGAGAACCCGCACCACGGGCCGCCGCGGGACGACTTCACCAAGCTGCTCGAGGACGACGCGTGGTTCGGCTGGCTCGGCGAGGACCCGGCCGGCGCGATCCGCGAATCGGTCACCGAGTGCTTCGAGGACCAGGCTCCGGGCGCGGTGCTGACCTGGATGAAGGTGCTGGAACCGCCGCGCTGCGCGACCACCGGTCGGCCCGCCCCGGACAACGAGCAGTTTCTGATCCCCACCCGGGCCGGCGTGGCCGTCTGGTTCGCGGCGCAGATCAGCGCGCCGGACCGGGCCCGGGCCACGGTGTGCGGCATCTTCACCTGGGTCGCGATCCACCTCGACGCCCCGGACGATCGCCGGGACCGCATCTGGCTCGACCTGGACGCGGACTTGGACTGGGCGGAGCAGCAGCTCCCGCCCCGGATGTACGGCTTGGACGCGGAGACGGACGACGCGGGGACGGGCGACGGCGAGGGTGCCCCGAGCGCCTGAGCCGCGACCGGTGGGCCTCGCTCCTCCCGCGCCCGCGCGCTCGGTGCGCTACCGCGCCGCCAGCAATCGCGGCTTCAAGTGCCGGGCGATCGCCTCCGCGAGCCCGGGCGGCACCGCGTTGCCGATCTGCCGGGCGATCTCGGTCTTGGAGCCGCACCACACGAAGGTCTCCGGGAAGGACTGGAGCCGGGCCGCCTCGCGATGCGTGATCGGGCGGTTGACCCGGTCGGTCGGATCGTCCGGATTCCACTGCGGGTGCAGGTACTGACCCTTCTCCGGCTTGTAGAACTCGGTCCGGATGGTCAGGGACGGATGGTCCCAGCGCATCCGGCCCATCACGTCCGTCGTGCCGGTCTTCTTGTTGCGCCAGCAGTCCGGCAGCAGGTGGTCCGGCAGGTCGAATCGGCCGCCGCCGGGCGGGACGCAGTCGTAGCGCAGCAGCGAACGCTCGATCGGCGTGCGGGCCAGGTGCAGGTCGGCCTCCTTGAACACGCCGGGCACGCTGCGGCCGAAGAACTCGGTTTTGGCAACCGGCAGGCTGGTCGTACCGGGGACCCTCGGCAGGTGCTCGATCGCGTCGCGGACGGTATTCCAGCGCAGTGGGCGGCCGGGGCCGTGGGTCGGCTCGGGGACGGTGATCTCACCGATCCGGGAGCCGATCACGATCGCCCGCTTGCGCCGCTGCGGAACGCCGTAGTCCACCGCCGGGAGCAGCGCGTCGGTCAACACGTACCCCTCCAGGAGGCCGCCGGGCCGGGCCTCCGCGAGCAGCAGCGCGAATTCGGCGGACTTCTGGAAGCGGTCCACGTTCTCGATCACGAACACCTTGGGCCTGGCCCGGCGCACGAAGCGCAGGTATTCCTTCCAGAGCTTGTTGCGCGGGTCCTCGACGTTGCGGCTGCCCAGGTTGGAGAAGCCCTGGCAGGGCGGGCCGCCGATGATCAGGTCGGCGCGCGGGATGTCCTTGTCCGGGATTTCCGCGATGTCGCCCCAGCGCATGTGCGCCTCGCCGAAGTTGGCGGCGTAGGTCGCGGCGGCGTGCAGATTCCACTCGACCGCCATGACCGGCCGAAAGCCCTTCGCGGCGGTGAATCCGGACGTCATTCCACCGCAGCCCGCGAACAGGTCGATCATGGTGATGGGTCGTGCCATGCGGACAGGTTAGCCGGCCGCGCGTCGGGCGATCACCGCCTCCCGCACCCTGGCCGCCGCCGTGACCGGGTCCTCGTGCTCCCAGACCCGCACGACCAGCCAGCCTGCCTCCGCCATCCGTCGGTCGGTGTCGGCGTCGCGGGTGCGGTTTCCCTCGATCTTGGTCTTCCAGAACTCGGCGTTGCGCTTGGGCCAGGTCCCGTGCACCGGGCAGCCGTGCCAGAAGCAGCCGTCGACGTAGACGGCGACCTTGGCCGGGCCGAACACGACGTCCGCCTCGCGGCGGATGCCCTTGAGCGGGCGGCGGTGCACGCGGTAGCGCAGGCCCATGCCGTGCAACACGCGTCGCAGCGCGACCTCGACGCCGGTGTCCTTGCTGCGTTGGCGACTCATCCGCGCGCGGGTCGCATCCGTGGTGGTCAGGCTCGTCACGAAGACCATGGTGCACGGTCGCACTGTCATCGGGCGCGCCGTCGGCGGGCGCGCTGCCGTTGGTCGCGCCGTCATCGCACCGGGGAGGGCGAGGCCGCCGGGCCGGGTGCCTCGCTCAGGCCGGGTACGCCCGCGCCTCGGTCGCCTTGACCGCTGCCCACACCGGCTTGCCGGGCGCGAGTTCGAGTTCGGCGACCGCGAGCGGGGTGACGTCGGCGAGCAGCGGGACGGGGCCGGTCAGTTCGATCCGGACGGTGTCGCCGTGCAGTTCCATGCCGCCCACCTCGACCTGCCACAGGTTGCGCGGGCTGCCGTCGGGCCGGCTCCGGTACAGCGTTACCGCGGCCGGTGGGAAGGCCACGAACACCTCGTCCGCAGCCGGTAGTTCGGCCACCACCAGGCGCTGCCCGCCGGGCAGGTCGACGCCGCCGGCCGAGGTGGTACCCCGGTACAGGTTCAGGCCCACCAGGCGCGCCACGTAGTCGGTACGCGGGTGCCGGGCCACCTGGGCCGGCGTACCGTCCTGGACCGCGTGCCCCGCCTCGATCACGGTGAGCCGGTCGGCCAGCACCATCGCGTCCAGCGGGTCGTGGGTGATCACCACCGCGACCCCGTCGAAGTCGGCCAGGTGCCGGCGCAGCGTCGCGCGCACCTCCACCCGGGTGCGCGCGTCCAGCGCGGCCAACGGCTCGTCCAGGAGCAGCAGTCGCGGATGGGTGGCCAGCGCGCGGGCGAGCGCGACCCGTTGCGCCTGTCCGCCGGAGAGCCGGCCCGGCTTGACGCCGGCGTGTTCGCCCAGACCGACCCGGTCCAGCCAGTCCGCCGCCAGGCCGCGGGCCTCGCGTCGGCCGACGCCCTGGCAGCGCGGGCCGAAGGCGACGTTCTCCAGCGCGGACAGGTGCGGGAAGAGCAGGTAGTCCTGGAAGACCACGCCCACCGGTCGCCGCTCGGGTGGCGTGTACAGCCGCCGCTTCGGGTCCTCCAGGTCGACGCCCGCGAGCCTGGTGTGGCCGCCGGCGCCGAGCGGGACCAGGCCGGCCAGGGCGCGCAGCGCGGTGCTCTTGCCGGCGCCGTTGGGGCCGAGCAGCGCGACCACCTCGCCGGGTGCGGCGGTCAGGTGTACGTCCAGGCGGAACGCGCCGCGGGTGACGACGAGGTGGGCGTCGAGGCCGCCGGCGTGGTCCGGGGCGGTCGATTCACTCGCGCCGGCCGCTTCGTCCGGGCCGGTCACGAAGTGGTCATCCAGCGTTCGCGCAGGCCGGCCAGGATCAGCACGGACACCGCCAACAGCACGAGGGAGAGCACGATCGCCGCCTCCGGGTCGGTTTCCAGGGCCAGGTAGACGGCGAGCGGCATGGTCTGGGTCTTGCCCGGGAAGTTGCCGGCGAAGGTGATGGTGGCGCCGAACTCGCCGAGCGCGCGGGCCCACGCGAGCACCGCGCCGGCCGCCACGCCGGGCGCGATCAGCGGCAGGGTGACCCGGCGGAACGCGGTCCAGCGGGACGCGCCGAGCGTCGCGGCGGCCTCCTCGTAGCGCGGATCCGCCGCCCGCAGCGCGCCCTCGACGCTGATCACCAGGAACGGCATGGCCACGAACGCCTCGGCCACGATCACGCCGGTCGTGGTGAACGGCAGCGTGTAGCCGAAGGTTTCGTCCAACCACTCGCCCACGATGCCCCTGCGGCCGAGCACCAGGAGCAGCGCGACACCGCCCACCACGGGCGGCAGCACCAGCGGCAGCGTGACCAGCGCGCGGACCAGTCGGCGGCCGGGGAAGTCGGTCCTGGCCAGCAGCCAGGCCAGCGGCACCCCCAGGACCAGCACGACGCCGGTGGCCACGGTCGCGGTGAACAGCGAGAGCTTGAGCGCCTCGCGGACCTCGGTACTGCCGAGCTGACTCCCCAGGTCGCTCCACGGTGCCCGGATCAACAGCCCGAGCAGCGGCAGCACCAGGAACACCAGGCCGATCAAGCCGGGTACGAGCAGGGCCAAGGGTGCGCCGCCGCGTCGGGGGCGATCGGCCCGCCTGCGTCCGAACGGCGTGCGCCTGGCTTGCTCGCGCACGGCTTGCTCGCGCCTGGCCTGCTCGCGGCGGCGGACCCGAGGAGGTTGGCTCACGGTGTCTGGAAGCCCGCCGTCGTCAGGGCCGTGCGGCCGGGCTCGGACAGGACGTACGCCACGAACGCCTTGGCCGCGTCCGCGTTGGGCGCCTTGGCGAGCGGGACGATCGGGTACGTGTTGACCGCCTGCGCGGACTCGGGGAAGTCCACGCCGACCACCTTGGCGCCAGCCGCCTTGACGTCGGTGCGGTAGACGAGGGCGGCGTCCACCTCGCCCAGGGTGAGCTTGGTGAGTGCGGCCTTGACGTCCTGTTCGAGCGTCGAGGGGGTGAACTTGACCCCGGCCGCGTCGAGGGCCGTCTTCGCGGCGGCGCCGCACGGCACCTGCGGTGCGCACTGGGCGACCTTGAGGCCGTCCTGCTTGAGGTCGGCGAGCGACTTGATGTTCTTCGGGTTCCCCGGCGCGACCGCGATCTGCAACGTGTTCTTGGCGAAGGCGGCGGGCCTGCCGTCGGCGCTCTTGGCGTCGGTGACGAGCTTCATGTTCTTCTCGTCGGCGGAGGCGAACACATCGGCGGGCGCGCCCTGGTTGATGCTCGCGGCCAGGGCCGAGCTGCCGAGGTAGTTGAACTTGACCGTGACACCCGGGTGCGCGGACTCGAACTGCTTGCCCAGCGCGGTGAACGTCTCGGTCAGCGAAGCCGCGGCGAACACGGTGACGGTGCCCTTGAGCGGCTTGGCGTCGGCGGCGGGCGCGGACGCGCCGGCACCGACCGGCGGCGTGGCCCCGTCGACCTTCTTGTCGTCCTTGTCGTCGTCGCTGCCGCATCCGGCGAGCGCGATCAGCGCAGCCGCGAGCAGCGCCGCCGACACCGCACGTCCGGCCCGCACCGTGCCCATGGCACCCATCGTGTCGACTCCCCACCTATTCGAGGGAGTGCTCACGCGCGCCCTCGGTCCGCTCCACCATGACATTCGTCGACTTCACCACTGCCGTGGCGAGCACCCCGACCCGCAGGCCGAGTTCGTCCGCGGCCTCGGCGCTCATCAGCGAGACCACCCGGTACGGCCCGGCCTGGATCTCGACCTGGGCCATCACCGTGTCCTTGCGGACGTCGGTGACGATGCCGCGGAAGCGGTTGCGCGCGGACGACCAGCCGAGTCGCTCGCTGTCCGCGCGGGCGTCGCCGGCGGCCGCCGAGCGGGCGAACGCGGCCAGCGCCGCACCCTCCACCACCCGCCGACCGTTCTCGTCCCGCCGCGCGTCGAGCCGACCGGAGTCCACCCACCGCCGCACCGTGTCCGCGCTCACTCCGAGCAGAGCCGCCGCGTCACCGATCCCGAACATGTTCACGGCCGGGATCCTAGTCACGAGCGCCTCTCCCACCGAGCGAAGCCGATACCCGCAAACCACGGCAGAAGCCGCCACTTGCGGATCATCATCCTTGCAGATGCGAGGATCATTCGACCATAGGGGTCGCAGATTCGATGGAATCAGGCACTGTGTCAGGAGGCCGTGTCGGACGTTGCCGCTGTTCGCGTCGACTCGCGGGGCGGCCGGTTCAGTGTGTTCGGTGGTACTCGGCGAGGGTGGTGAACGCGGCCTTGGGCTCCCAGGGCAGGTCGGGGTAGGCGTCCCCGTGGCGGTTCTCCAGGACCTCGACGATGCCGTAGCTCGCCAGATCCAGGTCGTCGCGGGGTCGCCGTCGGGGCGGTGCGGGCGGGAGTGCAGCGCGAAGAGGAACACGAAGGTGCTGTCGACGCCTCCGGCGTCGAACGCCTCGAGGAGTTCGCGCATGTAGCCGGCCTGTCCGGCGTCGTCGCGGACGTACTCGCCGTTCAGGTGGATCGGTGCGCCGGTGTCCTTGTCGTGCTCGACGATCTCCAGGCCACGCGCGCCCGTGTCGCCCGCGCCGCGGAAGCATGCGGCACCGAACTCGGTGATGGCGAACGGCTTTTGTTGCGACGCGACGAGACCGTGGACGCCCTCGGCGAACTGCGCGGCGGTATCGGCCGACCGGTAGAGGTCCAGGGACACGGTGTCGAAGGGCGTCCAGTCGACGCGTTCCAGCGGTACGGCGGCGTAGGTGATCCGGCCGCCGAATCGTTCGCGGACGAGGGCCGCGACCTTGCCGAGGAAGTCGTTCACACACGCGCCGATTTCGGCGATGTGCTCGCGCAGGCGGTCCGGGGGCCAGTAGTTCGACCCGCTCGTTTCCGCCCGGCCCGGCGCCGGCCCTGGACCAGCCACATCACCGACGCCCTCGAACGGCGCGCACTCCTGCCGAGCCCCGGATAGCCGACGGATTCCTCGTTCATACGGCAGCAGCTCAACACCCGGAGCAGTGGAACGCGGCACCACCCCGAGACGACACTCGGGTTCTTGGCCCGCCCAGCCTCGGCCCAATGCACGAAACGGTCCACCAACTCCGCCGGCGGACCGTCGCGAAAGGTCGAGGTTGGATAGCTCAAGCCAAAGGCGTGCTTAGCACACCGGCAAGCCACATGAAGGACATTATAGATTTCAGCCGCTGATTACCACAGTAAGGCGGATTTTCACCTCTTGTAACGATCTTGTCACCTGTAGAACGATGAGGAACCCACCACGCGCCTTCCAGGCGTCGGTGGCTTGATCGACCATGAGGAGGGCATTGTCGATGACCAACCTGACCGAAGCTGATCTCGCCACGCTCGGGGATTCACCGATTACCATCAGATCGGCACACTTCGAGAACATTCACCTGCGCATGAACGGCAGCGGAGTAACCACCCAGACCGCCAATGGCGGCGGGACGGTGAACTGCTCACCCGGGGCAGGTTCCTACGAGTCGTTCAAACTGTGGCGCCAGGGCGACGGGTCGTACTCCGTGGAGTCGGTGGCATTTCCGAATGTCTACTTACGCATGACGGCTCCGGGATTCACCGCCCCCGCCGGTCAGGGCGGCGGGCTCGTAAACTGCCAGTTCAACGCCAGGGGCGGCTCGGACGAGAAGTTCCGTCTACAGCAGCAGCCGAACGGCTCGTTCTCATTCGAATCCACATCCTTCGCGAAAGTCTTTATGCGCATGGATGGTTCCGGGGTGGTCGCCGAGCCCGGTGGGACGGTCAACTGCCAGTTCGGCACGACTACCGGAGGCGGCCTCTATGAGAAATTCTTTCTCTCGAAGGTCGACCAAGTCGTGGTCGGCTTCCAAGGCCAGCACCAGCAGCGGACCAACTGGTGCTGGGACGCGTGCTCGGTCAGCGTCGAGCGCTACTATCGCCCGCAGTCCGATTGGACTCAGTGCCGGCTGGCCACCGCATTGGCCATTGACCGCGGGAACGCGGGTGCCCAATGTTGTCCGGCGCCGGCAATGCCGGGGGGCGGTGGCGGTGTCTGCAACCAGGGCTCGTGGCCAGACCGACCCATGGAATTGATGGGTCTCACGCATCGCGTGTTCAATCGCCCCTTGACGGTGGCCGAGGTAAGAGCGCAGGTGACACAGAACCGGCCGATCCTCGTGGATCTGCACTGGAGAGTGGGGGATAGGCTCTGGCCGGGGCACATCGTCCTCATTTACGGCTACCAATCCGTGGGCGGAGTGGATCGCGTCGTCATATACGATCCGGGTAATGGCGGAAGCGTCGAGAATTACACCTATGCCGACTTCTGCATGCGGTACTCCGGCAACGGAGAATGGATCAACAGCTACACCACCGAGCCTTAGGGAGCCGTCATGCCACTGAATATGCCTGACCCGCCGGTGCGGGCGCGGGACAAGACGCGCTCAACGCTCGGCGTGGTAGCGAGAGGTCACGGGGCCGGCCTGCAGAAGCTGGGCGCGGCTCGCGTGGAGGATCTGGAACTGTCAACACCACACCAGGTGTTCGTCATGGGACCCGACGCCGCCGAGGCCGGTGGCAGTCTGGACCGGGCGCGGCCAATGGGCTGGCGCTTCCTGGTGGAGTCCGGGGGTGAAGTGATCGCCAGTGCCGAGAGCCCCGAGGGCCCGGAACAGCCGGAGGGAGCTGGGGAACCGTCCTTCAGTGAGGGACAAATCGTGGCATCCACCGCTGGTGCGGTGAAAGCGGCGCGGGCGTTACCGCAGCTCGCGAACGCCGGGTTCGATCTGCGGCTGCTACGGATCCCGGCGATGTATCAGAACGCGCTGTGGTTGCACTCCTCGCATGCAGACCTGCTGATACCGCTGGAGCCGTCACCGATCGGGGATGCGGGCAAAGTCGTCCCGCCGCCGGTGTTCTTCCGGAAGCTGGCCGAGTACGCCCGTGACTGGAACCCGCTGGGGGCACAGCCCCGTGGCGGCAGCGGCAACGACTAGAACTTGTCCGGACGATCATGTCGGACTGCTCGGCTTTACGGCTCGGGAGTGACGGTCAGCCGAAGACGGAACGGTTCGGGCTTTGGAAGACGGCCTACGAACCGCACCGGCTGTGGTCAGCCGACGGAGTCCCAGCCGCCCGGTTCTTCCTCTCGTCCGCCGAACCGACGACGCGGTTCAGTGATCCGTGTGCAGATAGCAGCAGTTCGGCGAACATGCACATGGAGGCTCCCGATCGGGAAGGTCGTGCGGAGTGCGTGGAGGTCGCCCCGGGCTTCTCCGTCGTACGTGACCGGGACTCGAAGGACCTGAGCGTCGGCCACTTGGTCGTCGTCCCCGCATCCTGGTTCGCGCTGCTGTCCACGTTGCTCGCTGCCTGATCCACCAGCCGACCGAGCCCCGTCACCTCACGTGGCGGGGCTTCGTCGTGCAACCGATGCAGCGCAGAGCCCGACCCCTACGTCCATGCGGGTCAGAGGGTCTGTGCTCAAGTGTGTCGTTCGGGCGTCGAGAGCAACAAGACGGCGCGCGAAGCAATACACACGCGCTCCGTAATGCGCCAAGGCTTCGCCACGAGCCCGGTGTACACACTTGACGGGCCGCCGGCCCATCAAGGATGCCGAGCCGGACGGGGTGAGGGGCGTGCCGACGGGCGGGCGCGCACGCACCTTGGATTGCTGGCAACGCGCATGCGTCCGTCGGGGCCGGGTGGTGCCGTACTACTCCGGGTCGGGCGTGTTCGCCGCGGTGGTCTCGGGGGTTGGGGTCGGGGGGCAGAGGGTTCGGCGGACGGTGTTGCGGAGCCAGTGGTGGGCGCCGTCGGCTGTGTGTCGGGGGTGCCAGGCCATGCCGATGGTCACCGGGGGCAGTTCCAGGGGCATGTCGAGGAGGTGCAGTCCGAGGGCGTCGGCGTCGTGGGTGAGCGGCGAGGGGGCGGCGCCGGGGAGTGCGGCGGGCACGAGGCAGACGACGTCGCTGCGGGCGGCGAGGGTCATCGCCGCCAGGTGGCTGGGGAGGACGACGCTGACCCGCCGGCGGAGGTTCCGCTCGCCCAGGGCCGTGTCGAGGGGGCCGGTGAACCGGCCCCGGCGGCTGACCGCGACGTGCTGGGCGGCGGCAAGCCGGGCCGGGGTCAGCGGCCCCTCGGTGAGCGGATGGCCGGGCCGGACGGCCGCCACCATGCGGAGGCCGACCAGTTCCTCGACCCGGGTTTCGGGGTCCACGTGGTCGATGGATCCGACCTCCAGGTCGATCCGGCCGTCGCGCAGGGCGGGTCCGGCCTCCAGGTCTTCGGCCAGGATCCGGAACGAGACCCCCGGCGCCTCCCGCCGGCCCAGTTGCAGCAGTCCGGGAGCCAGTGCCGCGCCGACCAGGTCGGCGGCTTGGAGGGTGAAGGTGCTGCTCAGGCCCGCGGGATCGACGCTCGCCCCGGGGCTGAGCAGCGCGCCGAGGCTGCGGACCACGGAGGCCGCCTCCTCACGCAGGGCCTGGGCGCGTGGGGTGGGAACCATGGTCTGTCCGGCCCGGACCAGGAGGGGGTCCTGAAGGATGCGGCGCAGCCGGGCGAGGGTGCGGCTCATCGCGGCGGGCGAGGTGTGCAGGCGTGCGGCGGCGCGGGTCACGCTGTTCTCGGCCAGCAGGGCATCCAGCGCGATGGCGAGATTGGCGTCGATGACCGGATCCGGGCTGCTCACCAGCATTATTCCATTTCAGTCAATGATTCCGTGCCGAAGTTCCCATTGTGGCAGCACCGAGATCCTCAGCAGGATCCAGGCGTAACGAACCGGCGCGACCTACGAGGTTTTCATGATCGTCATCACTGCACCCACCGGGAACATCGGCCGTCACCTGCTCTCGCTGCTCCTGGAGTCCGCCCCCGTCGCGGGCGAGGAACTGCGCGTGATCGTGCGTGATCCCGCCCGGCTTCCGGACGAAGCGCGCGGACGCGTCGACGTGGTCACCGGCTCGCACGCGGACGCCGAGGTCCTGGACCGGGCCTTCGAGGGTGCGGACGCCGTGTTCTGGCTCGTCCCCCCGGACTCCTCCCTGACCCCCCAGGACGGCTGGACCGGTTTCACCCGCCCCGCCGCCAAGGCGCTCGCCGCCCACGGCGTCGGCCACGTCGTCGGCGTCTCCGCGCTCGGCCGCGGCACTGGGCTCGCCGACCGAGCCGGCCTCGTCACCGCCTCCCTCGCCATGGACGACCTCATCGCCGACGCCGGCGTCGCCTACCGGGCCCTGGCCAACCCGTCCTTCTTCGAGAACCTCCTGGAGGAGGTGGACTCGATCCGCGAGCAGGGCCTGTTCATCGACACCGTCGACGCCGACCGCAAGGCCCCCTTCGTCGCGGTCGCCGACATCGCGGCCACCGCCGCCGGCCTGCTGCTGGACCGCTCCTGGACCGGCACCGGCAGCGTCGCGGTCCTCGGGCCGCAGGACCTGTCCCCCAACGACCTGGCCCGCATCATGACCGAACAACTCGGCCGCCCCGTCCGCTACGAGCGCCAGTCGCTCGAGGAGATGTACGCCACGCTCGTCGGCTACGGCCTCAACGAGGAGTTCGTCCAGGGCATCGTCGACATGAAGCGGGCCAAGGACGAGGGCCTCGACGCCGGCGTCGCCCGCACCCCGGACACCGCCTCTCCCACCAGCTTCGAGCAGTGGTGCGCGCAGACCCTCAAGCCCGCCGTCGACTCCTGAAGTCCGGTACCCGGCGCCGGAACACGCAGAGCCCGGCGCGCCCACACCACCTGCCGTGGCGCGCCCACACCACCTGCCATATTGGAGGCACCCCGATGCCCGCTGAAAAGACCGAACCGCCGATCACGGCGTTCATGCTGGTCAAGACCACAGCCGAGTGGCTCGCCCTGACCGTCCCGGAACGCGTGGAAGCCTTCACCACCCACGTGCTGCCGGCCATCAAGGCGAAGACCTCCGGCGTCCGGTCACGCTTCTACGACACGGAGTTCTACTCCGCACGCGTCACCGACGTCTGGGTGTGGGAAGCCGACGACCACCACGCCTACCGGCTCCTCATCGACGCACTACGCGAAACCCCTTTCTGGGACCGCTACTTCGAGGTCCTCGACCTCCTCGTCGGCACCGAGAACGGCTATGCCCGCACCTACGGCCTCGAACCCGTCGCCACGATCAGCACCTGACGCACCGCCCACCGCGTCGCTTACCGGGCGAGCCCGAGCCCTGCCGTGTCGCCGACCGGCGCGATCCGCCGGCCCGGCAACAGGAAACCGACCGCGACATCTTCGAGGCGATCGAAGCCTTCGTGAGCCGACCCAGGCCCCGTCACACCCGGTCCAGCCGCTGTGACGGGGCTTTTGTCGTGCCCAGGCCCGGCCGAAGAGTTTCGAGGCCCGGCGATGCGGCGCCCGAAAACCGGTGGAGTTGCGCCCCCGTGCGCCCTACCGTGCTGCCGAATCCAGTCGTCTGGGCAAGGACGTGCCGTTGTACACCCTGTGAGACCTCCCGAGCGATGAATCGTCGCGCGTCGCCGCACATGTGCGCCGCGCTGCTTTTTGCTGCCGACTTCTCACTGGAACCGGTGTACTTCTGTGCTCGAAAACTGGGTGATCGTACCCACCTGCCTGCCGCTCGTTCTCCGCCGTTGTCACGCGTGCGCGTCCGAGCGCTTCCGGGCAAGCGGCAAATTCCGCGTCAACGCAAACCACAAGCTCATCGACGCCTGGCTCCTCGCGCTCTGTATCGCCTGCGGGGAAACGGCCAAGCTCACGGTCCTGGAGCGGATGAATGTGCGCTCCGTACGACCTGAACTGCTCGACCGGCTGCATGACAACGACCCCGGCCTGACGGCCGAGTTGCTCCAGGATCCGGTCCTACGGCGCCGTAATCGCATCGCCCTCGACTGGGACGGCGCCTGGCGCCTCGACACCGGCGGATCGGATTGTTCCGACCGTGAGGTGATCGACGTCTCGGTCCGCTTCGCGGCGCGGATCCCGGTCCGGCCGGGGCGACTGATCGCCGAAGGTTGCGGTCTTTCCCGGGCCGAGGTCGAGCGGCTGATCGTGGAGGGGAGAGTCGTCTCGGCGGTCCGGCTGAACGGCAAGCTCTCCGACGACTTCACCTTCACGCTCAAGCCCTGAGCCCTCATCGGGATCAGGGCCTGTCCGGTGTCTGTGGGTCTGTGGGCAGGGGCCCCACCGCTTGAAGCGGTGGGGCGGGGCCCGGGGTG
>NZ_JBVHLU010000143.1:0-22477 GCF_055558835.1 Embleya sp. NPDC025285 | reverse complement strand
CCCTCTTTCTTTCCCCCCCCCTCCCTTCCCCCCCCCCCCCCCCCCCCCCCCCCCCCCCCCCCCCCCCCCCCCCCCCCCCCCCCCCCCCCCCCCCCCCCCCCCCCCCCCCCCCCGGCACCCCGGGCCCGACACCCGACGCACCCTCGCACCCGCACTCCGCGCACCACCCCACCCAGGGGCCGGTGGTCGACGACCCCTGCCCGAACCACCCGGAGGCACTCGTGACCACCCCCACCGAACCGGCGCCGGCGCCGGGCACCCAGGCCGTGATCGACCGGCTCGGGCTCACCCCGCGTGAACTCCGCTTCCTCCACACCGACGGC
Source organism: Embleya sp. NPDC025285 (assembly GCF_055558835.1). Classification (NCBI taxonomy): domain Bacteria; kingdom Bacillati; phylum Actinomycetota; class Actinomycetes; order Kitasatosporales; family Streptomycetaceae; genus Embleya; species Embleya sp. NPDC025285. Next base: position 22,154 of record NZ_JBVHLU010000143.1, on the reverse strand, counting down.
GCGTTGTTCGAGCTGGCCTGCCTGATCACCGACACGGCCCGTGAGGTCGACCGCGCCACGGTCGACCTGGCGCGTGACACCCGCGAACTGTCCAACCGTCTCGGCCGGATCGCCGAGCACGACATCGACCACGGGCGCCGGCACGGCGCCGGGATCCTCCAGTTCACCGGGATTTCCCTGGACGTGGCCGCCGGACGACACGACCTGCGGATCGAGTACCTGACCCGCCTGATCGCCGCGTACCAGAGCGCCACGACCGAGCCCTGACCACCCACCCCGGGCTTCGTCACGCCCGGCGACACCCAGGAGGCGTCATGCACGCGACGAAAGTGCTCCGCATCGGCGACCGGGTCCGCGTGAGGTTGCCCTGGTCCGAGGTGTGCGCGCACATGCGGGTCGCCGACCGCTGGATGGACGTCGAGATCCTCGCGGACGGCATGGCCCAACTCCACGGCCCCGACGGCCCGTTCTCCATCCCGATCACCTGGGGCGAGGCCGGCATCCACCGCGACGAGCACAACCGCCCGCACCTGTAGCCGGCCACCCCCGCCGGCCGACCCGGCCCCGGGGCCCGCATCACGTGCCGCCCCGGGCCGGGCCCGCCCCCGCACCGCACCGCACCACACCGCGCATCGCCCGTGTCGCGCCACCCGAGCCGAGGAGGATCCGTGTTCACCCACCCGAACCCGCCGCCCGCACCGCCGCCGGACGCCGAGGACGACTGTGCCCAAGTCACGGTGTTCCCGGCCTGGTTGGCCGGTGACGACACCAACGACGCGGTGTTCAAGGCCGCGCGGGCGGCGGGGTGGCCCACGGCGATCGACGACATGGGCAACGCCCACGCCCGATCCACCACGGGCCGGGTGTATCTGGGGTTCCTCCCCGAGATGTTCGCCGAGCCGCCGCACCCGTTCACCCCGCACGACCTCGACGGCGCGGGCCACGAGATCCAGGTGATCTGGACGATCGACGGCCGCCCGGACGGCGACCTGGCCTGGACGATGGCGTTCAACGATGCCCGCCCGCTGTTGAGCGGCGTGAACGTGCCGCAGGAGATCGTCGCCGCCGCCGTCACCGAACTCGCCGCCCCCGGGCACGGGGAGCCGGACTGGCTCGCCGACCCCGGGGATGCCGACCCCGTGTGGGCCCTCGCCCGCGCGGCCGGCTGGACGATCGACCACCACGACGACGATTCGATCGGCGCCTACGGGCCCGACGGCACCACCTCGCTCAACTACACCCCGGCGCGGGTGACGTTCGGGGACGACTGGGTTGTCCGCCCCGGCGGCGGGTGGTTGTTGCGGGCCGGCCACCGGCCCTACGCGCACCACCTGGCTTTGTGGGAGGGCGTGTTCTCCGCCCGCACGCCCGCCTCGGTGATCGCCGCCGTGATGCGCGCCATGACCGGCCCCGGTCTGCCGCGCCACCCCGAGGACGTGCCCGCCCACGCCCGCCCGTGACCGCGAAGGAGTGACGTCATGACAACCCCCGACACCCCCGGCACCGCCGCCGACCCGGACCCGTTGGCCCTGATCCACCGCGTCCTCGAGGTGACCGTCACGCGTGAGGGGTTCCACCTCCGGATGGAGGCCCTGGTTCTCGGCGACGAGTCGGACTCGCGCGAGAAGGACGTGTTCGTTCTGGTGACCCCGCACGCCCCCACGCCCGCCGGCGCCCTGGAAGTGACGTGGACCGTGCTCACCTTCCGGCCCCTCGGCGCCCCCGGCAAGGGCCTGTGCCACCGCTACGAGGCCCGGTTCGACATCGACGAGCCGCCGCCCGGCGAACTCCTGCGCCAGATCACCACCTGCATGGCCGAGTTCCTCTAGCCACCGCCCGCCCGGGGCGGCCACACATCCGCCCCCGGGACCGCGCACCACCACCGCCACACCACGTCACGTCACGTCACGACCGGAGGTTCCCGATGTCCCGCACCATCCCTCTCGGCACGCGCATGGTCGCCGACGCCCTCTGCGCCACGCCCGACACCCTGCGCGACCCGCGCCGCGCGCACGATGCGATGAGCGGGTTGACCGCGTTGACCGTGGCCGCCGCCGACGACGTCAACGACCGCGAGGCCCTGCGCGAGCAGGCGTTCACCACCGCGATGACCGCTCTGACCACCGCCGCCGCGTTCGACCCGGACCCGTACCGGACGCTGAAGCCGCTCGAGCGGTCGGACCTGATCCCGGCGGTCGCCGACGCCCGCCTGCGCGACGCCGTGACCCACCTCGAACGCCTGCTGGGCATCCACCGCGCCACCCCCGAGGCCCCCGCGCCCACCCCCGGCGCGGACCCCGACCCCGACCTGCTCACCGCGTGGCGCGCCCGCCCCGGCACCCCCCTGGGCACCGCCATGACCCTGGGCCGCCTCGACGCCGACCCCGCCTACCTGGCCGCGATCGACGCGCCCGGGGGCCCCGATCCGATGGCCGGCATGCGACGCCTGATCGGCACGCAGGCCACCGAACTGGACACCCTCGACACCGACCTGCGCCGGCACATGAGGGACAAGGCGTGGGCGTTCTCCGCGCACGCGGACATGAACGGTGTGGTCGGCACCCACCACTTCGTCACCGACATCACCGCCGCCGCCCGACACCTCGACGCCGTGGTGCGGTTCGGCACCCTCCTGCAGGCGTACCGCCGCGCCCGAGCCCACCTCCTCGGCGGCCCCGCCACCTGACCCACCCCGCACCCCCGCACGCGACGCCCCGGGCCGGGGCGACACACACCGCCCCGGCCCACCACCCCGCCACCGCCACACACCACCGGAGGCATCCCGTGAACGCCCGACCCGACCGGCGCACTCCCCGCCCGGCACCGAAACCCGTACCGCGCAGGCCCCGGCTCGCCCCCGCGACCGTGTACCCCGCGGGCACGTGGATGGTCCACGGCGCCCTCGGCGGGGAGTCCACGGACCCCAACCGCACGCTCGTGGACCTCCTGCACGCCTCGCGCGGAAACGGCGCGATCCCCGGTCTGGCCGGACTGATCGTGCACACCGCCGAGTTCCTCGACTTCCTCGACACCCAGCTGCGGTCCGACATCGCATCCGCCGCCGCCCAACTCGCCTCCGCGACGCAAAACCTCGACCGGGGCATTCCCCTGGGCCGGCGCTACGGCGGCGACGTGGCCCTGACCGCCGCCCGCCGCGAGGACACCGCCGGACACCTGTCCCGCCTGTTGACCGTCCACCGGCGCGCCACCGCGCCCGACCCGACCGACCCGGCCGGCTGACCCCACACCCGAGCGCGTGCGCCCGACCCGGACGCACGACCCCACCGAACCGAGAGGACGACCCCTGTGAACGACGACGAACGCGCCTACTTCGAGGACCCGGACAGCCGCATCGCGGTCAGGCCCTACCTGGCGGGCATCGGGGACGGCACCGTCGGCCCGGTCTTCCGCATGCTGGAGGCGGCGGGCTGGACCACGGTCACCGACCCCCGGTGCAACGTCACCTCCACCTCCCCGGACGGCCTGGCCCGGGTGCGGTTCCAGCCCGAGGACCCCGACTACCACTACCGCGACAACCTCTGGCGGATCACCATCGGCGACGGCAGGTTCCCGCCCGTGTGGGAAACCACCTTCGCCGACGACGTGCCCCAGGAACTCGTCGGGGCGTTCTGCCGCGCGATGACCGACCCCGCCGGCCTGGTGCGCCACCCGGAGGAACTGCCCGACCACGCGCACGTGTTCCGCCCCATCCGGCACTGACACCGCCCCGGGTGCACCGCCCCGCCCGGCCCGCGCCGCGCGGCGGGGCGGGGCACCCGGAGCCGGACCCATCGAACGCGCGCCCGCTTTGCCCGACCCGTTCATCCACCCGTGCGCCCGGCCCGGGCGCACGACCCCGCCCCACCGAGAGGACGACCCCGTGAACGACGACGAACGCGCCCACTTCGAGGACCCGGACAGCCGCATCGCGGTGAGTTCCTACCTGGCCGGTATCGGCGACAACACCGTCGGCGCGGTCTTCCGCACGCTGGAGGTGGCGGGCTGGACCATGGTCACCGACTCCTGGTGCAACGTCACCGCGTGGTCCCCGGACGGCCTGGCGAGGGTGCGGTTCCAGCCCGAGGACCCGGACTACCACCACCACGACAACCTGTGGCGGATCACCGTCGGCGACGGCAGGTACCAGCCCACCTGGCACACCACGTTCACCGACGACGTGCCCCATGAACTCGTCGAGGCGTTCTGCCGCGCGATGGCCGACCCCGCCGGCCTGGTCCGCCACCCCGGGGAACTGCCCGACCGCGCCGACCGGGTCCGCCGCACCCGCCCCCGACACCCCGGGGCCCGAATCCAGCGACCGCACCCGCACAGGAAGGGACACGCGCGATGACACCGGAGGCGGAACTCCAGCTCCTGAAGCACCTGTACGACCCGGACGGCGACGTGAGCGTGCCCGCCTACCTGGCGGGCATCGGCCACGGCACGGTCGGGGCGATCTTCGACACGCTCACCGACGCCGGCTGGACCCTGGCCGGGGACGAGGCCTGCAACACCGTCGCGACCTCGCCCGACGAGGGCGCCCTCGTCGCCTGGAGCCCGGAACGCCCCCGCGACGTCGTGCCGATCTGGTGGGTGGGCGTGAAGGCGACACCCGACGACGCCGTGGCCTGGTCGGTCGGGTTCACCGACGTCCCCGAGGAGTTGATCGACGCGTTCTGCGCGGCGCTCGCCGCCCTGCCCGCCCGCGTCCGCGCTCCCGGGAACCCCGGTGACGCGGGGTTGGCGTTCGAGGTGTTGACCGACGCCGGGTGGACCCACACCACCGACGACGGCACGCACACCCTGACCGCGCCCGACGGCCTGGCCACGGTCACCCGCACCACCGACCCCGACCCCGACCCCGACCCCGACCCGGCCCCGGACGCGGCCCCGGACGGGGGAGCGCGGTGGCAGGTCGCGGTCGGCAACGCCGAGTTCACGGGTTCCTGGGAGGTCGAGTTCACCGGGCCCGTCCCGGACGAGCCCATCACCGCGTTCTGCCTCGCCATGACCACCGACATCGTCCGCCACCCCGAGGACCTGCCCGACCACATCCGCCGCCCCACCCCCACCCCCTGACCCACCACCCCACCGCACGGCCGCACTTCGCACCACCGTCGGGCGCCCGCCCCGCCACAGCACCCGGGCGGGCCGCCCGGCCCCGGGCCCGTGACCACGCCGGCCCACACCCACCACACCCCTCTGCGCGTCGGCGATGCCCCCTGCCCGAACCCGCACCGCCCGCCCGCGCGTATCGCCCGCCCGTCGAAGGAGGAACAACCGTGATCGTCCGCACCGCCCACGACGTCCCCGAACTCCAGGCCGAAATGGCCGCGTGGGCCCACGACACCACCCACCACGGCGCCACCGCCTACTTCACCACCTTGTTCACCGCCGCCGGCATCCACCGCCTGCCCACCGGACCCGCGTTCGCCGGACACACCGTGCCCGCCTCCGTCGCCCGCCACCTCGCCGACACCCTCGACCTGGCCGAGGCGTTCTACGTCACCACCGACATGACGGCCCTGGCCCACCACGCCGCCCGCAGCCTGACCGACTACACCTTCACCGTCGAGGACCTGCCCGCCCCCGCCGGCCTCCTCGTCTTCCAGGACCCACCCGACGACAGCGACCGCAACGGCGTCACGCGCCCGGTCCACGCGATCACCTGGGGCCCCCAACGCGGCACCACCGCCGTCGACTACTGGACCCGGCACTACACCGCGATGTACCCGGTCCCCCACACCGACACCCGACCCCGCCCACACACCACCCGCCCTCAACACCGCCTCCACCCCGTCCACACCCCCCACCACCACGACTTCGCCCTTTCCGCCGCACTCCACCCCGGCAGCCTCGTCGACGCCGCCTTCGGCGACCACAACGCCCACACCCTGCGCCTGCTCGCGGCCACCTGGCTCCTGATGGGCCAGAGCATCGCGACCCACACGATGCGCGACATCCCCCGCGCCGCCCGCCGCCGCATCGCCCGCCTCACCCCCCGAACACCCGCCCGCGTACGGGTCATCGAGCTGCGCCACGCCCGCACACCCGGCGACGGCGCCGAGGAGAACACCCCGGGAACCCGCGCCTACCAGCACCGCTGGGTCGTCCGCGGCCACTGGCGCCGCTACCGCGCACCGCGCTTCAGCGACGAGGTCCGCGCCCGACCGATTTGGATCGGCGACCACATCGCCGGCCCACCCACCGCGCCCCTGATCGGCGGCCAACGAGTCCACGTCCTCAAACGCTGACCCCCAACCCCGATCCCCGAACCGTCGAAAAGACCACGAACGGAGAGCACCCCGATGCCCAAGCCGCCCACCCCCACACCACCGACCCCGACCGCGATCGCCAGCTCGAAGCCGGGCACCCGGACCGTGATCGACCGCCTCGGCGTCACCCCGGGCGCCCTGCACGACCGCCACGCCGACAAGTGCGACAGCCTCCACGGCCTGGCCGTGCTCATCGACACCATCGCCACCGACGTCGACCGCGCCACCACCACCCTCGTCCACGACATCCACCGCCTGATCGACACGCTCAACCGCGCGCTGGACGCCGTTCCCCAAGGCCGCCTCCACGAGGCCGGGATCCTCCAGGGCGCCGGCCCCCGACTCGACGCCACCGCCACCCACCACGCCATCGCGGTGCGCGACCTCAACACCCTGGTCGACGCCTACACGTACGCGACGGAACACACCACCACCGCGATCACCGCCGCCGCGCCCGCGAACGCGCCCGCCCGCCCGGCCGGCCCCGCACCGCGCCCGACCCGTCGACGGACGAGCGGGACCGCCGGCGGCCCGTGCCCGTGCGTGTGCAACCACGGCGCATTCTGCGGCGGTTGCGGCCACGCCGGCTGCGGCGGCCGATAGCGCGCACCCCCACCCACTGGCCCCGCCTCGCCGTGCCGCGTCGCGAACACCGCGAGGCGGGGCCGGCCCACCGCCCCACACCACACGAGGGAGAAGACCCCATGGGCATGCAGCCCACGCGTTTCAGCCACAACAGCCCCGGCCTGTACAACCCCGGCGAACTCCGGGGCGAGCCCGCCCACGTCGCGGCCATCGCCCGCGCCCTGTGGGCCGCGCCCGGCGCCGGCAGGTTCCACGTGCCCGTCGCCCCCGCCTTTCGGGGGCAGGCGTCGATGAGCGTGCACCCGGTCGTCGTGTTCTGCGCCGGCCCGATCGTGGGCGTGACCGTGCGCGCCCGCATCGAACTCGACGGTCCCCACCTCGGCGAGCCGATCGCCCACCTGACCCTGCGCGGAAGCGCGATACGCCCCGAGGTCGCCGTCCCCACCATCCGCGCGATCATCGCCGGCGCCCCCGACACCGGGGACACCCCCGGCACCGGGGGCAACGCAACGCCCGCCGCCTGGGACGTCGAAGCGCTCGTTCGGGCGGTCACCGCCAGGCCATCCCGGCCGCAGATCACCGCCGACCCCACAGGCCGAACAGTCTCCGGGCCCGCCGCCTACGCGACCGTCTCGAGCCGCAACATCCACGTCGGCCGGCGCGTGCCGGACAGCCGCGAGGAATCCGCCATCACCCCCATCGGCCCATGGACATACCCCGCCCTGGCGGCGGTCGTCGAGGCGATGGCCCAGCCCGCCCTGGACGAACCGGAGCCGCCCATGCAGGAGGAGTACGCCCCGGTGGTCGACGCCCTCAACGCTGCCGGGCACGTCGCCCGCCTCGCCACCGACGACGCCGGCTACCCGTTCATCCTGCTCGTCCTTCCCGACGGCTCCCGCCTGCACATCGCCGACACCGAGCACGACGACGAACTCCCCGACAGCCTCTGCGACGTCGGGGCCTGGACCGCGATGCACCACCGCTGGGACGACCCGCCCACCGACTACATCCCCGAGGACGTCTTCCGCGTCGAGCGCACCGGGCCCGCCGACGACGCCCACATGGTCCAGGCCGTCACCGCCTGGGTCCGCGCCCTGCGCGAGTACCTCTACCGCCGCCCACCCGTGCGCTGAACACCGACCCCACGGCGGGGCGAAGCCACCATGCCCGCCCCGCCGTTCACCCCCGCACACACACACCAGGAAAGCGCCGATGACCGAGAACCCCACACCCCCAACCCCCATACCGACCCCGACCCCGACCCCGGCAGAGCCCGACGCGCGCCCGGTCGTCACCTCCACCCGGCGCGACCGCGAACGCGTGCACGTCACCTCACCGCACCTGACCGCACCACACCTGCCGTTCACCGTGACCACCACCCGAGCCCCCCACCCGCCCACCCACACGCCCGCCTCCGACCAAGACCCGAAGGCGACGATGCCGCCCCCGGACATCACCTTCGTGCGATTCGCCCGCGACCGCGTCTATGCCCTTGGCTGCCCCGAGCAGACCGCCGTCGGCACGATCGAGTACACCGCGCTCGGCCTGCACCACCACGACCGCGACACGATCGTCCTCGCCGCCCTCGAAGGACGACCGCACGACGTGCACCTCGCCCCACCCAACGACGGCGCCCGGCCCTTCCTCGACCACCTGCGCGCACTCGACACCCGCGAGGCGATCCGCACCGCCGAAGGCAAACGCCCACGCCCACGCCCACGCGTCACCGCCGACGCCCCCACGCGGGTCTTCGACCGCCACGAACACATCCGGACCACCACCCGGAACATCCCCGACGTCCACACCCGCTTCACCGTCGTCGGCCTGCGCCTGCCCGACGACCGCCCGCTCGTCCTGGGCGCCATCGAGGGCGAACCCGTCGACCTCGAACTCAACTGCCTCCCCGACGGCACGGTGCCCTTCGCCGAAGAGATCTGGGCCGTCGACCCCGACCACGCCCTCCGGCGCGCCGCCACCCACCCCCGGCCCGCACCCGAGCCGATCCCGTGGACGGTGTACGGCACCTGCGACGACGACTGCGACATCACCTTCCACGCCGCCGTCCCCGGCGACCGGGCACTGACCGTGCACCACCGCATCGACGGCTTCGGCGAGCACACCTTCGCCCACCAGGACCTCGTCACCGCCACCACGCCGGAACGCGCCGTCCGCATCGCCCTCGACCGCTTCAACGCCGCCAACCGCGACTGAACCCCAGCGACCCGCCGGTGCGGGAGCCCGCCGAGCAGGGCTCCCGCACCCCACCCGAACCACACACGGCGGGGCGAACACACCACGCCCGCTCCGCCGTTCCACCCAACCCCCCATCCCGACCCACACCCGGAGGACGAACCGTGACCGACGAACCCACACCCCGAACCCCCGCCGCCGGCGGCGCCCCCGCCCCGGCCGGCCCGGCCGAGGCCGAGGCCGAGGCGCGCCCGTCCCTGACGTTCATCCGGCGCGAACTCGCCCGCGTCCACGTCACCTCGCCCCTGCTGACGGCCCCGCTGATCCCGTACACCGTGCTCGGCATGCGGCGCGGTGAGGACAGGACGGTCGTCGCCGCCGTCGAGGGCCGCCACCGCGACATCGACATCGTCCTCACCCCCCAGGGCCGAAACACCACCGCGTTCACCGCGAGCGTGTGGAACGTCGACACCCGCGAGGCCATGCGCTTCGTCCGCGACCGACTCGTGGGCATCCGCCCCGACCACGACAGCACACCCCGCGTGGTCGCCGACCACGCGCACGTCCGGACCCTCGCCCACGGCATCGACTACGTCCACGTCCCGTTCACCGTCGTCGGCCTGCGCATGCCCGACGACACCGCACTCGTCCTGGGCACGTTCCCAGGCGAAGCCGCCGACCTCGAACTCGCCCGCCATCCGACGGCACCGTGCCCTACACCGACCGGATATGGGCCCTCGACGCCGACCACGCCCTCAGCCGCGCCGGTATCGCCCCCGGCCGCGCGAAGCCGACCCGGTGGTGGAGCGTCTACGGCACCCACGACGACAGCGCGGTGACCTTCCACGCCGCCATCCCGGGCGAGCCCGACCTCGACGTACACCACCGGATCCCCGGCCCCGCCTTCACCCACTGGGACGTCGTCCGCGCCACCGGCGCCGAACGCGCCGTCCGCATCGCCACCGAACGCTTCCACGCCGACATCCGCGCCTGACCACCACCCGAACGCACACCCCCAAGGAGTACCGATGGCATTCCCGGAACCCACCGACACCACAGGACCCCGAGGTCAGACCGAACCCGCCAACCGCTGGGCCCGCCGCAACTTCGAGGACCTGCCCGAACGCCGCCGAACGGCCGTCACCATTGCCGCCGGCACCCTGTGGCGCGCCAAGACCCACACCCCCGCCAAGGCATGGGACGCGGCCCTCGACCAGGACCGGCGAACCCACCCCACCGTCGCCGACGAGGACACCTTCTCCACCGTGTGCACATCGGTCCTGGGCGGCGAGACCCACACCGCCCACCCCCGCGACCACGACCACCAGGCCGTCCACCCCCTGTGCCGCACGATGGACCGCAACCAGCGGCACACCCACTACCGGATCACCACGGGCGAGATCACCTGCCGCACCCGCCTGGAACAACGTGAACGCCGCGCCGCGGCCCGCGCACGCCGCGACCAGGCCGCCCCCTGCGCCTGCTGCCACGACACCCCGGCCTGAAGCCCCCTGCCCGCCGCGTGCCACGCGGCGGGCAGGGGCCGGCCGAACCCGCCCGAACCCCCAAGGGAGACACACGTGTACACCCCAGATCACCCGGCCCGAGGAAGCGATGAGGACCCCGGTGTGAACGCCGCTCGGGAACTGATCGAATCCGCCGGCGTCGACGAGCGGCACATCCGTCGCGAACACCATCGGGCGAGATTGTCGAGCCTGTGCGACGACATCGTCCGCCGGGGCCGGGAACGGGACTACGACGAGACACGGGCCCAGTTCCCGCACGAGACGATCCACCTGGAGAACAGGCACACGCCCTATGTGCGCGTGCGCGACGCCGGGTGGGAGTTGCGCTATTTCCCGCCCTCCGCCGTCGAAATCCACGAGCGCGGCCTCGGGTACCGTGCCGGTTTCTCGTTCCACGACGACCTCGGCGTGCCCATCGAGGAGTTGGCCTCGATCACCGTGCACGACCTCCGCACGCGCCTCGAACAGTGGATCAAAGCCGGCCGCAGCGAGCAGTTACCCAACCGGCGCCACGATCCCCACGCCGAAGTACTGGACGATCTGCGCGGATCCATGGACGACGGATACGACGACGCGCGCGTGAACACCGTCCTGGGACGCCTCAACACCACCTTCGGGACCCGCCTCGTCTGCCTCTGGGACTACGTGGACCCCTACGGATTCGGCGGCGACTCGAACTTCTACCTGGAAGACGACGACGGCCGACTGCGTGAACTCGTCGGCGAACTATGGGGATGGCTCAACCACCCGGCGACCGACCCCGAGGCACCGCAGGCACCGGGCAGGCCCGCCGACTGGCGCGGAGGCGCCGCCACCGACGTCGGCCCGATCGCGGCGACCGACCACCACCTCAACCGGGCCCGACGCGACCTCCGCCACGCGTAGCCCCGGCACCCCCGACACCCGCACGACGACAAGGAGAATCGGCAATGGACGACGAGTACTACGCCATTTTCACCGTTTTCGACTGCTCCCCGGACAGCGCGGCCGATCTCGGCGACCGCCTGCGCGACGCGGGATTCATGACCGACACCGAGCGCCACCGCACCGACCCCGACGCGGACGAGCCCCGGATCACGCCCGGCCTGGCTCTGACCGCCTACGGCCTCGACACCCACGACGTGCAGACCCTCCTCGACGAACTCACCACGCTGGACCCCGCGCTCGCGTACCGAGCCCGGACCGAGATCGAACGGGGCGAGGCCGGCGACCTGTTCGTCCGCGCCCCCGGACACACCTGGCGAGGCCCCTGCGACCGATCCGGCACCCCCATGATCAACGCCGACACGGCCACGCGGATCGCGACCGAACCCGACCCCGACACCCGCACACGACTGCTCCACGCCGCCACCGGCCACCACGCCCGCACCGCACTCGCAAACCTGGAACACACCCGCGACCTCCTCGCCCTCGCCGCCGACCACGGCATCGGTGAGGGAGACCTCGACGACGCCGTCCACACCGCCTTCGCCGCACAGGCCGCCTCCGTCAACAACGGCGGCATCACCGCCCAACTCGCCCTTCTCACCGAGGGCATCGGTGACCGCGACGCCATCCGGGCCCTCTTGGAGAACCTGCGCCCCTGACCCTGGACCCCAGAGCGCGAAAAGGAACCGGCACCCCGCCCCGGGGGTGGGGTGCCGCCGCGTCAGAGGCCGCCGATCGCGAGCGCGAGGCACGCGCCCGCGATCATGAACGGCCCGAACGGCACCCGCCCTGTGCGCCCGCCCCGACGCACCACGAGCATCACCCCGGCGTACACGCCCGACACCACGAACGCAGCACACGCGCCCACGAGCACACACGACCACCCCGCCCACCCCAACGCCGCGCCGACGACCAGGGCGAGCTTGACGTCGCCCATGCCCATCCCGCCCACCAACGCCGGCACCAGATGGAAAGCCCCCAGCACCAGGCCCGCCGCCACCGCGCGAACCAACGCCCCGGGACGGCCCTGCGCCGCGGCGACGCCCGCCAGGATCACGACCAGGCCGACGCCGGCGACCAGGACGAGCCGATCGGGAAGCCGGTGGACCGCGGCGTCGACCAACGCCAACGCCACGGCGAACGGCACCAACCAGCACCAGGCGATCACCGTCCACGGCGGCGCCGCCCCGGCCACCGCGCCCACGAAACCCAGCCCCGTCGACACCTCCGGCACCCCAGGCGCCGAACCCACCCGCACCCCACACCACCGGCAACGCCCCCGCGCGGACAACGGCCGCACCGTGACCGGGCCTGGCACGGGCACCGCCCCGCCGCAGCCGGGGCAGGCCCGCCGAAGGGGTTCGCCGGCGGGCACCGCGTACCGGAAGACCACCGAGCGCACGAACGAACCCAGACCGGCCCCGGCCGCGAACACCGCCACGAGTATCGCCGTCACCCGCCATTCTCACCACGGGTGTGGGTGGCGATGCGGACCTCGGGCGGCCTCGGGCGGCACGATGCCGAGCAGGGAGAGCTCGGCGGGGTTTGCGAGTTCGGCGGGGTCGATGGTGCTGTCGTGGTCGGCGACGCTCCGCGCCGGGGCCGGTCCGGGTCGGGTCGTCGTGTCCGGTGGGGGCTGGGTGTCACCGATCCCGACGACATGGATGGCCGCGGCGCGCGGATGGTTGGGTGATGGTCCGGCGTGTGGCGAGCGCACCGCGTCGTGCGTTCACGCGTACGCGCAGGGGCCGGCCACCCGCCGCCGGCGCCGCCAGGAAGCCCGCGGTATCGGTGGCGACCGGTCGGAAAGCCGTGGCTTCCCCCGCCCGCTCCGCGGACCCCGCCCCCGCAACCGTTTCCCCGACCATGCCCGGAGTCCCGCCCGTGACCGCATACGAGCCCGGCGACGCCGGAGAAGTCGTCACCCGGGGTGTACACACCCACACCCCGGCGAGGCCGTCGATCGGTCCGCGCCTTCGCTGCCCTGCGCCTCCTCGGACCGACGGTGCAACGTGCCGGTCTCGAGGTTTTGCCCCGGGGGAACCCCTTCCGGCTCACGAGCAGCGAGGGCGCGGTGAAGACCGTCCGGTCGGGCGTCAGGATCCGTTGTAGAGGCGTTCCAGGTCGACGAGTTGGAGGTCGGGGTTGTCGGTGGCGGCGGTGTGCAGGTCGTCGGTGAAGCCGTCGCCGCTGAAGCAGAGCAGGCGGGTGTGGGTGGCGTCGACGCCGTCGCGGGCGGCGAGGAGTTCGCGGATGCGTTCGAGGCGGGCCAGATGGGCTCGGCCCATCCGGGCCTTCCACTTGACCTCTCCGATGGCCAGGAGGGTTTCGTGGCCGTGGTCGTCGCGGCCGAAGACGGCGACGTCGACCTCGAGGCCGTTCTTGGCGGCGGGGTCGGGCACGGTGCCGGTTTGTACACGCACGCGGTGGCCGCCGAGGGTTTCGGGCGAGGCGTACCAGCGGGTCCAGGCGCGGCAGACCTGTTCGAAGTGCGGGCCGACGACCTTGCTGAGGAAGGTTGCCTGGGAGCGGGCCCAGACCTCGCCTGCGTGGCCGGGGCGCTCGAGGTCGCTCCACTCGGGGCGCATGACCGCGTGGTAGAAGGACACGATGGGCTCGGCGATGCGGTAGGCGGAGCGTTTGCCGTGAAAGGCGTCGGGGTCGCGGACGATCATCCCGGTGTCCTCGAGCACGGACAGGGCGTGGCCCAGGTCGGTGGACTTGCGGGCGAGGTAGCTCGCGATTCCGCCTCGCGTGTGGTTGCCGTCGGCGATCGCCGACAGCACACCGTGGTAGAGGGCGGTGTCGCGCAGGTCGGGCTCTTCCGCGAGGAGGAAGCGGGCCTCTCGGAACAGGGGGCGTCCCGGGTTGAGGACGTTGCGTTGGACCCAGGGTCCGAAGTCCTCCAGGTCGGCGGGGGCGTCGCCGAGGGTGAACTCGCGGGCGTAGGCGGGGGTTCCGCCCACGACGGCGTTGACGAGCATGGCCAGCGTGGGGTCCTCGATGTCCCAGAATCGCGCGGCGAGCCGGTAGTCGAGTGTGGGCACCACCAATTCCAGGCTCGCGCGCCCGCGCAACGGGGCGGTCCCGGTGAGCAGGTTGCCCATGAAGGACAGGGCCGAGCCGCACAGCAGCAGTCGGATCGGGGCGCCACCGCGGCGCGCGTTGGGTCCGAGCGCGCGTTGCAGGAGCGAGGGCAGTTCGGGGGAGACCTTCGCGAGGAAGGGAAATTCGTCGATGACAACGGGCATGGGTCCGCCGTCGGGGGCCGGGATGGCCATCAGGGTCTCGACGGCCTCCTCCCAGTGCGCGAACCGGTACGGGACCGGCTGGCCGACGTGGCGCGCGAGGGCGGATCCGAACTGGCGCAGCGATTCGGCCTCGGTGGCCTCGGTGGCAGAGAAATAGAACCCCCCGGTCTCCCGGCACAGCGCGTCCAGGAGGAACGTCTTGCCCTGGCGACGCCGCCCGGAGACCACCCCCAGCGTGGCCTCACGTCCCGGGTAGGCGGCGAAGCGCACGAGTTCGGACCACTCGAAGTCTCGGTCGAACATGTCGGACGGCTTGTGCACGATCCCACCCGGGTGTCGGCAATAATGAACGTGCCTATTATAACCGTGGTTATCATCGCAGGCGGATACGGTTGTCCGCGTCCGCGCCTACGCCGTCCCCGGTGCCGCCTGCTGGGCCACCCACAGCGGCTGCGCCGAGGGCGCCCCCGGCGACCCCCGCGCCGCCCACTGCTGCGCCGCCGTCGTCCGCGTTGTCCGTGGCCGCCCCGGTCCCGCCCTCGGCGATCACCACAGAGGGAGGCCGCACCCACATCGTCCTGACCCGCGCCGACGGCACACCCGCCGGTCACCCCCTCACGAACGCCTCGCGCGTCGACGACGACTATCGCTTCCACGACGCCTTCCACCTGGCCCACGCCGCCGTCCTGGGCTGGTCGCCCGTCACGCGTTTCCTGCTCGGCCGCAAACGCAAGAGTCGGCCCGACACCGACGAAACCGAAGACGGCGGCCGTGCCATCGCCATCGAAGAAGGCATCTCCGCCCTCGTCTTCTCCTACGCCGCGCGCCACCGATACTTCGATGACGTGCACCACATCGACCAGGAACTGCTCACCACGATCAGCCACATGACCGCCCACCTGGAAGTCGGCGTCTGTCGTGCCGCCGACTGGGAACGCGCCATCCTGACCGGATACACCGCCTGGAAGCAGCTTCGCGCCCAAGGCGGGGGCACCGTCGAACTCGACCTCGACCGTCAAAGTGTCACGGTTCTCCCCAACGACACCCCCTGATCCATCCTCGAGATCTGCCCCACGGGTACCCGGGGTAGCGCGGATGACCGCGCCGACTCGAGGCGAACAACCCCGGCGTTCGTTCACCGTGGTTCGGGGCCGGTATTCGACACGCTTGCTAACCCGGGGTCCCGCGCCGAACGTCGACGTGTCGTGGGCGCGTAGGGCCTTTGTCTGGAGGTCGGTTGTGGGTGTGGTGTGTTTGCCGGTGCTGACCGAGGTTGTTGAACGACCCGGGGTGTTCTTCCTCGACGATGCCAACGCCTGGTCCCGGTCACGCTCGATCACCTGCGCCTGTTGTGGGGTGCGCCCACGGCCACCGCGGTCCTGGTCCTGTGCGGTGCCGGATGCGAACGCGTCCCGGTGCCGGCGCCGGCCTCCCGGGTCCTGGCCCGGCACGAGCTCACCCGGCTGGGTTCGGCCCGACTTCCGCGCACCCGCGGCTGTTCCACCACCTGTGGGAAATCGTCGCCACCAAGGACGTGCGGCACGTCGACGACACCGTGGCCAGGGGCGATTTCCGCATCCGGGCCAGGGTCACCTCCCATCTGCGCGTCATCCGCGTCCGCCGGCCGGACGCCGTCGCCGGCCGTGAACTCCTCGGACGGGCCTGCGCGCCCGGGCCCCGTTCCTGACCCGCGGCGACCACGACCACACCCACTCGCTCCGCCGCCTCACCGTGCGTGCCACCGGGCGTGAAGGACGCGGGGGAGGACCTCGGTCGGGTCGCCGATCCGCTTCGGTCGGCGGTCGCGGCCGTGTGAACGTTTGGGCGGCGAGGTCGTCCGGCCGGGGCGGCCCGGGACGCGGGGATGGTGGCGGTACGCGGTCGGCCGGCGCGGGGTTGCATTCGGACGAGGCATGCCGGGTGGTCGGGGGCGGCGAGGACGCGGGGGCGGCCGGCGGCCATGCGCTCGGTCGGCATGACGTCTGTCCGGGGCGACAGGTCCCACGCTCCTTCGGTCCGTACGTCGGGGGGACCTCGGCGGTGGGGTCACGCGTTCGTCGCGTTCGTGGGGGTGGAACACGCGAGGACTGTCGTGCGGGTCGTGTCGGCGTCGAAGGATCGTGGTTCGGACGCGGATCACGTTGTGCTTCGCCGGACGGCGTGGGGAACACCCGGCGCGGGATCGCACCGCAACGCCGCACACGGCGTCGGGTGCCTGATGCGACCCGGTCCGCAACGGCTGGTTCGGCCGGGCCGGGGTCAGGCGTACAACTCGTCGAGGCCGATCAGGCGGACGTCGTCACGGGCGTCGGCTTCGTGGCGGAGGTGGTCGGTGAAGCCTGTGGCGCTGAAGCACGCGAGGACGCATCCGGCGGTTTCCAGTCCGCGGCCGGCGAGGACGTCGCGGGCACGGGTGAGGCGTGCGAGGTGGGGCAGCCCGATCGTGGTTCCCCATTTGACTTCGCCGAGCAGCGCGATCCTGGACGGGTGGGCGCCGGTGCCGGCCTCGACGACTGCCGCGTCGATCTCGACGGAGGTGCGGGAGGAGGGGTCGGTGACCACTCCGGCGCCGACGTGCCCCAGGGGCGCGCCGGCGAGGTCGGCGCCGGGACCGAGGAGGTGATCGCGGCACAGGGCCTCGAAGTGGGGGCCGGCCACTTGGGCCGCGAAGCGTTCTCGGGAAGCGGCCCAGACCCGATCGGCCTGGCCGAGTTCCAGGCGCCCCCAGGCGGGGCGCATGATCGCCTCGTAGAAGGTGATGAGGGGTTCGACGATGCGGTACCTGGACTTGCCCTGCCGGAAGACGTCCATGTCACGGGTGAGGAGGTGGGCGTCCTCGAGCACGTTGAGCGGGTGGGAGATGTCCACCGCCTTGCGCCCGATGAACCCGGCGATCCCGCCGCGGGTGTGATTGCCCTCCGCGACCGCGGCCAGGACGGAGTGGTAGAGCGAGGTGTCGCGGATGTCGGTCTCCTCGGCCAGCAGATACCGCGCTTCCCGAAACAACGGGCTGAGCGGGGACATCACCGCACGGCACACCCAGTCGTCGAAGTCCGCCGGCGTGCCGGGGACATCGTCGGCGAGGAACTGCCGCCGGTACGCCGGCGTTCCGCCCAGGACCGCCCCCAGCCTCACCGCCAGTTCCGGCTGGTCGGCGACTTCCCAGAACGCGGCGGCGGCACGGTAGTCGAACGGCCGCACCACCAGCTCCAGTTGCGCCCGCCCGCGCAGAGGCGCCGAACCCGCCAGCAGACCGCCCATCACCGACATCGCCGACCCGCACAACAGCAGCCGCATCCGGCTGGGCCGGGTCTGGAACCGGTCGATCTCGCGCTGCAGCAGCGACGGCAGCTCCGGCGCCACCTTCGCCAGGTACGGAAATTCGTCGAGAACGATCACCTGCGAACCCTCTCCCCGGGCCGGATCGGCAAGACCGAACAGGAAGGTGACCGCGTCGTCCCACGTGGCGAAGGAGAACGGCGCCGGCGCCCCGGTGTGCTCGGCGAGCGCGGCGCCGAACTGCCGCAGGGACTCACCCGCCGTCGCCGTCGTCGCGCCGAAGTAGAACCCACCGCACTGCTCCGTCAACGCCCGAAGCAGATACGTCTTCCCCATCCGCCGACGCCCGCTGACCACCCCCAACAACGCATGAGGCGAAGCTCGGGTCGCGAACGACACCAGCGCCCGCCATTCCATCGCGCGATCGAACACGTGCTCCGGCTTCTGCATGCTTCTCCTTAGGACCACACTTCTAAGGAGTGTACTCCTTGCAATGACGCGATGCCGGGGCCGCAGGTCGATGTGGGTAGTGCTGTGGGCCGGGGTGTCATGTCCGCAGTCGAGACCGAGACGAAAGAAGAGAGGCCCGGGCCCCACCGGCCGTGCCGCACGCACGCCCGCTCCCACCGCGCCGCGTACCGAACCACCCGTACCGGCATCCCGGTACGCCGCGCCGTACACAGGCGACACCCGAACGCCACCGGCCCCACCACGGCACCGCCCACCCGCCACATCCCCCGGGGTATCCCCGCCGTGCCCCACCCGGCGACCTCGTCCTCCTCCCGGCCCCAGGACGACAACGCCCGCGCGAGCACCTCCTCCTCGGCCCCGCACAGCCGCGCCAATGTCCGCCGCCCCGCCGCGTCGAGGATTACCTCCGCGTCCGCCCGTCGCGCCCCGCTCCCGTGCCGGGGGCGGTGGTTGACCCATCGCCAACGACCCGCCAGGGCGTTGGCGCCGGCCCGTAGAACCCGGCGACCCGACCCACGAACGACCACGTCGTCTCACCCCTCAACGGGGCAACCCTAAACACCCCCACCGGTACCAAGCCCCCACCTCACTGTGAACCTCACACCCCACCGCACACGAAGCCCCCGGACCGACACGGCCTCACCGGCGCATACCGAGCTGCCGTCGGCAGCGGTTTCCGCTCGCCCGACAGCGAACCACGCCGGGTGCGTCGGTCGTCGATCGTTCGGCCCGGCCGTTCGACAACCCGGTCCGCATCCCGACCACGACGGCGCCGGCCGCGTCGAGCGCCGGGCCCGATTCCTCGGGACTATCAAGGACTCGGTGTACACCCTGAGCAAAGGGAGTATCCGATGATCGATGTGGCGATTACGACGACCGGGTCGAGTGCGGTGGAGGGCGTTTTGGGAACGTCCGCGCCGGCTACCGGGCAGGGCGTGGACACTACGTTGACGGCGGCCCCGTGGCCGAACTCGCGGAGAAGGCGGCCGAGCAGGCCAGGGCCGGCGGGGTGCGTCTGCTCGGTGAGGGCGGCCTGTTGCAGGCACTCGCGAAGCACCTGATGGAGGACGCACTCGACGCCGAGATGGACGAGCATCTCCGTGTCGAGCAGGCCCGGACCGGTGCGGCGAGCGCACGCCGCGGCGGGAACGCCCGCAACGGCACCCGTCGCAAGACGGTGAACACCGAGGTCGGACCGGTCACCCTGGACATCCCGCGGGATCGGGCGGGGACGTTCCGCCCGGGCCTGGTCCCGGTCCACTCCCGCCGCACCGGCGCGTTGGACGAGATGGTGATCTCGTTGACGGCGAAGGGCCTGACCGGCGGGGAGATCGTCGCGCACCTGGCCGAGGTCTACGACATCACCACCTCGAAGGAGACCGTCTCCACCATCACCGACCAGGTGTTGGGCGGGATGAACGAGTGGCGCACCCGCCCGCTCGACCCGGTCTACCCGGTGGTCTTCGTGGACGCGATCCACGTGAGGATCCGCGACGGCCAGGTCGCCAACCGCCCCGTCTACGTGGCGCTGGGCGTCACCGTCGACGGCTACCGCGACATCCTCGGACTGTGGATCGGCGACGGCGGCGAGGGCGCCAAGTACTGGGGCCAGGTCCTGGGCGAACTCAAGAACCGGGGCGTCAAGGACTGCTGTGTCCTGGTCTGCGACGGGCTGAACGGCCTGCCCGACGCCGTCGCGTCGGTCTGGCCCGCCACCGTGGTCCAGACCTGCATCGTCCACCTCCTGCGGAACTCGTTCCGCTACGCGTCGAGGAAGGACTGGTCCGCGATCTCGCGAGACCTCAAGCCCGTCTACACGGCGGCGACCGAGGGCGCGGCGCACGAACGTCTCGCCGAGTTCGCCGCGACGTGGGAGGCCTCGTATCCGGCGATCGTGCGGTTGTGGGAACGCAGTTGGGCCGAGATGGTGCCCTTCCTCGCGTTCGACCGCGAGATCCGCACCATCATCTGCACCACCAACGCGATCGAGTCGATCAACGCCCGCTACCGCCGCGCGGCCAACGCCTCCGGGCACTTCCCCAACGAACAGGCCGCCCTCAAACGCCTCTACCTCGCCACCCTCGCCCTCGACCCCACCGGCAAGGGACGCGTGCGCTGGTCCAACAAGTGGAAGGCCGCGCTGAACGCCTTCGACCTCGCCTTCGACGGCCGCGTCACCGCCGGACGCACCTGAGCCGAACCGGCGACGACCGAACGAACGAAACCGAGTCGAAACCCAGACTCACTCAAACGAGACCCCGTACACCTAAATCCTGATACTCCCGATTCCTCCGGCACGAGCCCGGGACGCCGCCCGTGTCGTTCGCGGTCCTCGTTGCGCAGCCGTCCGGCCCCTGTCGACCCGGCCCCGACGGTGTCGTCCGCTGCGCCGTGTGTGGTCGCGGTGGCAGGCCATGTCGTCCTGGTCTCTGCCGGTTCGGGTCGTGTGGTGGTGTGGTGGTTTGTTGTCTGGTTTCTGCGGTGGGGTTTCCGTGTGGTTTTCCTTACGACATGCGGTGGGAGGGTGTGGGTTCGTCGGCGTCGCGGCGTGCCGTCCTGCGGCGTTGTTCGGGCTCGGTCGCGGGCCGTGGCGGAATCGGAGCGTGAGGGCCGCAGGGGGCGTCGGGCGGCTTCCTGTCGGGCCGTCCTGGTGGTCCGAGGCGGGGCTCGCGACACGGTGGAGGGCCTGTTCGCTGCGCCTGGAGGTCGGTGCCGGTTCTGTTTGGGGGAGTGGGGCCGTAGGGGCTGTGGAGTTGCGGTTGGGTGTCGTGGTGGCCGTGTGAGGATGTCGTGGGTCGGTATTGACGGGTGTGCCTGGTCGCGGCCGTGCAGGGCGCCGTTCGTGTCGTTTGGACGGTTTCCGGTGTCGTGGAGACGACGTCCTGCAGGGCAGCGTCCCGCAACCTCCCATGCGTGCCCGGGAGTTGGCCGTCCCCGGTCCGTCGTGTGGGTTGGGGCGCTGTGCCCAGTGGAGGTGGTTGCTCTGCGGTGTCCCGATTCCTGCCCGGATTTTCCTTACAACTTTCGGGCTTTTCGATCGGGGCCGCCGGGGGTTGTCGTGCCGTTGCAGGGCCTTCGTGGCGGAGATCGGGCATCGAGGGCCGGAGGGGCCGTCCAGGGGGCTTGTCGGGGGTTCCCGGTGGTTTCCAGGGCGGGCTCTGATGGCCGTGGAGGGCCGGTGCGATGTATCCGAGGAGTGGGTGCCGGCTCGGCCCGGCGGGCGCGATGGTGGGGCCGCGGAGCGGACCGTCCGATGTCCCGGTGGGGCCCGTGGATTTCGCCGGATCGTACCCGGGTCATGTTTTGATGCATTGTCTTGTCCGTAGTGTGGTGCCCACCCATATTGGAAGTGGCCGGCCGGTGGTGAAGTCGCCTGCTTCCAATGATGGGCGGCGATGACGGTTCCAAGTCCCGAGGTGTTGTGAGGCATTGGTTCACTCCAGGGTCGGCGTCCGGCCCACGGGCCCCCCGAGTGAATACAGTCCCGGATGCGAACCCCCTTTTCTGCCAGTGCAGTTCGTGAGCAATGCGATCGGGAGTCGAACATGCCAGGCTCGGCGACCAATCGCGTAGCGATTGGGTGTTGGGTGGGGGGGGGGGGGGCGCCCCCCCCCCCCACCACCCCCCAACCGCCCGGAAAAGCAAAAACC
>NZ_JBVHLU010000142.1:0-22820 GCF_055558835.1 Embleya sp. NPDC025285 | reverse complement strand
GCTCGGGGCTTCGTGTCCCTCCGCTTCGCTCCGGGGCACGAAGCCCACGCTTGCGGCTCCGCCGCTCTCCGCGCTTCGCGCGTCGATCACTGGGGTGGGGTGGGTCGGGGGCGCTGACGCGCCGGGGGCTGGGCGCCGGGGGCTGACGGGTCGGGGCTGGGACCCGATCCGCTCAGGGGTCGGGGGCGCTGACGCGCCGGGCCTCTGTCGCGGCGGGGGGTCTAGGACCCGATCCGCTCGCGCAGTTTTGTGCCCTTCTCGGTTGCCTGCGCCTTCAGGTCGGCCTGGAACGCGGTCATCCGGGCCAGCAGTGCCGGATCGTGCGCCGCCAGCATCCGCACCGCGAGCAGGCCGGCGTTGCGTGCGCCGCCGATCGAGACGGTGGCCAC
Organism: Embleya sp. NPDC025285; assembly: GCF_055558835.1. Classification (NCBI taxonomy): domain Bacteria; kingdom Bacillati; phylum Actinomycetota; class Actinomycetes; order Kitasatosporales; family Streptomycetaceae; genus Embleya; species Embleya sp. NPDC025285. Next base: position 22,431 of record NZ_JBVHLU010000142.1, on the reverse strand, counting down.
CGGCACGCCGGCCGGCATCTGCACGATCGACAACAGCGAGTCCATGCCGTCCAGGTACTTGAGCGGCACCGGTACGCCGATCACCGGCAGCGGGGTGACCGAGGCGAGCATCCCGGGCAGGTGCGCGGCGCCGCCCGCGCCCGCGATGATCGCCTTGAGACCGCGCTCGGCCGCGCTCGTGCCGTACTCGATCATCTCCTGCGGCATCCGGTGCGCGGAGACCACGTCGGCCTCGTACGCGATCTGGAACTCGTCCATGACCTGCGCGGCGAGTTCCATCACCGGCCAGTCCGAGTCGGACCCCATGACGATGCCGACGACGGGCTGCGTGCTCATTCGGTGATGTCCCCTCGGAGGTAGTCGGCGGCGTGTCGGGCGCGCTCGCGCACGTCCGCCAGATCGTCGCCGCACACGGTGACGTGCCCGACCTTGCGGCCGGCCTTCACGTCCTTGCCGTACATGTGCACCTTGACCCCGGGATCGCGGGCCATCACGTGCAGGTACGGGCGGTACATGTCCGGGTAGTCGCCGCCGAGCACGTTGACCATCACGGTCCACGGCGCCCGGGCGCGCGGGTCGCCCAGCGGCAGGTCGAGCACCGCGCGCAGGTGGTTCTCGAACTGCGAGGTGACCGCGCCGTCGATGCTCCAGTGCCCGCTGTTGTGCGGACGCATGGCCAGCTCGTTGACCAGGATCCGGCCGTCGGTGGTCTCGAACAGCTCGACCGCGAGATGTCCGGTCACATCCAGCTCGCCCGCGATCGACAGCGCGATCCGCTGCGCCTGCACCGCGCGCTCCTCGGCCAGGTCCGGCGCGGGCGCGATCACCTCGCGGCACACGCCGTCCACCTGGATCGACTCGACCACGGGATAGGCCACCGCCTGGCCGTGCGGCGAGCGCACCACGCAGGCCGCCAGCTCGCGGGTGAAGTCCACCTTCTCCTCGGCGAGCACCGGCACCCCGGCCGCGAACGGCACGGCGGCCTCGTCCTCGCCGCGCACGATCCACACGCCCTTGCCGTCGTAACCGCCGCGGGTGGTCTTGAGCACCACCGGCCAGCCGCCCACCTCGGCGGCGAACGCCGCGACGTCGGCCGGGTCGGTCACGATCCGGTTGCGCGGGCACGGCACGCCGATCTCGGCCAGCCGGGCCCGCATGACGCCCTTGTCCTGGGCGTGAACCAGGGCCTTCGGACTCGGCCGCACGACCACGCCGTCGGCCTCCAGGGCCTCCAGGAGCGCGGGGGGCACCTGTTCGTGGTCGAAGGTGACCACGTCACAGCCCTGCGCGAAGCGGCGCAGGTCGGCGAGGTCGTCCTCACTGCCGAGCACGACGTCGCCGACGACCTGGGCCGCGGATTCGGACGGGGATGCGGCGAGTACGCGAAAGCGGGCGCCGAGCGGGATTGCGGCCTGGTGCGTCATGCGGGCGAGCTGGCCGCCGCCGACCATGCCGACGACTGGGAACGTCACGGGGGAAGGGTACCGACCCGACCCGGGTGGGCGTGTCGGCGGGCATTCCGGGCGCGGCCGAGCAGGCCCGAACGACATGTGCCACATGGGGCGGAAGATGTTCCGGTAAAGAGTCTGCGACATGAGGGAGACCGCGCGCCGATGCCGAACGGCCGCGGCGGCTACCCTCGTCGGGTGAGTCGTCATGCCGATAGCACCCGCGGAGCCAGAGCAGCGTCCGAGCCGTTGCCCGTCGACGCACGTCCCGACACGGTCGGCACGCCGCCCGCGAGTCGTCTCGCGCGCTTTCGTGCCGAGGTCACCCAATTCCTGGTCGCGGGCGGGCTCGCCTACGCGGTGGACGTACTCGTGTTCAACCTCGGCCTCTCGCTCGGCATGGGCGGGGTCGCGGCGAAGATCATGTCCTCGATCCCGGCGACGATCGTCGCCTACGTCGGTAACCGGTACTGGACCTATCGGCATCGGGATCGCACCGGCGTCGGCCGCGAATACACCCTCTTCTTCGTGTTCAGCGCGATCGCGGCGGGCATCCAGGCATCGAGTGTGTACGTCTCGCACACCCTGATGGGCTACGAGAGCACGCTCGCCGACAACATCTCGGCGAACATCGTCGGTATGGCCCTCGGCACGCTGTTCCGCTTCTGGGCATTCCGTACGTGGGTGTTCAAGCACAAACGGCCGGAATCCGTGCCGGTCGTCGAAGGTGGCATGTCGTGAAGGCGCTCCGGGATTGGTACGGCCGGGTCGGACACCTGCTGCACGAGACGCTGAAGTTCGGCGCCGTGGGCGGCTTCGGCGTGATCGTCAACGTGATCGTGTTCAACATCTGCCGCAACCACCTCGGCCTGGCCTCGGTGCGCTCGTCGGTGATCTCGACCGCGATCGCGATCGTGGTCAACTACCTGGGCAACCGGTACTGGGCCTTCCGGCACCGTACGTCCGCGGACAGTCGCCGCGAGTTCGTGCTGTTCATGGTGTTCAGCGGGGTCGGCATGGCGATCGAGGCGGGCACCGTGGCCATCTCGCACTACTGGCTCGGCTACCCCTCGCTGCTCGCGGACAACGTCGCCAAGTACGCGGTCGGACTGCCGCTGGGCACGCTGTTCCGCTTCTGGTCCTACCGCACGTGGGTGTTCACCGGCACCCACCAGGTCGACCGCAAGGCGGTCCGGGTGGTCGCGCCGCAGGCGGGCGAGGCGACCGAGGACGCCGCGGAGGCGGACGGACGGCCGGCGCGCCCGGGCCGGGCACGCCTGGACACCGAGGCGGCCCGGCTGGTGGAGGACGAGAGTGAGACGTCCCGGGCCTGAGGCCCGGGACATCGAAGGCTCGGGGTTCGAAGGCTCGGGGTTCGAAGGCCCGGGGTTCGAAGGCCCGGGGTTCGAAGGCCCGGGGTTCGAAGGCCCGGGGGCCTTACTCCGGCGGTTCCTCCGGGTGGGCCGCCAGGAACACCGCGAACACCGGCGGGCGCTGCTGGAGCAGTTCCAGGCGACCGCCGTCCGCCTCGGCAAGGTCGCGGGCGACCGCGAGGCCCAGGCCGGTCGAGTTGTGGCCGCTGACCGCCCGCTCGAAAACCCGCGCACCCAGCTCGTCGGGCACTCCCGTGCCCTCGTCCTCGACCTCGAGCACCACCGACGTGCCGGTCGTCCGGGTACGAATGTTCACCGCGCCCGCGCCGTGCATGAGGGTGTTCTCGACCAGCGTCGCGAGCACCTGGGACAGCGCGCCGGGCGTGGCCACGGCGGTCAGCCCGCGCTCCCCCTCGACCCGGATGTTGCGTTTGGCCTCGCGGAAGTTGGGCCGCCACTCGTCGATCTGCTGCTGGATCACGTCGTCCACCCGCACGGTGACCGCGGACATGTTGCGCGGGTCGCGCCCGCCGCTGCCGCGCCGGCTGCTGGTCAGCAGCCGCTGCACCACGTCGGTGAGCCGCTCCACCTGGGAGAGGGCGATCGCGGCCTCCTCCTTGACGATCTCCGGATCCTCGGTCGCGACGATCTCCTCGAGGCGCATCGAGAGCGCGGTGAGCGGGGTGCGCAGTTGGTGGGAGGCGTCCGCGGCGAGTCGGCGCTCGGCGGTGAGCATCCGGGCGATGCGTTCGGCGCTCTGGTCCAGCACCTCGGCCACCCGATCCAGTTCGGGCACGCCGTACCGGCGGTGCCTTGGCCGGGGGTCGCCGGAGCCGAGCCGTTCGGCGGTCTCGGCCAGGTCGGTCAGCGGGCGGGCCAGCCGGCGGGCCTGCCACACGGCGAGGGCGGCGGCGGCCGCGACGGCGAGCAGCGCGACGCCGAGGATCAGCAGGAGGGATTCGCGGATCTTGCCGGTGACCCGCTCGCGCGGCTCGCCGACGGTGACCGAGTCGCCCATCTCGCCGTGCATGTCCTTCTCGAAGACCCGGCCGCTCGGCTTGTCGCCGATCACCAGCGGGGGCTCCCCCGGCAGCCGCACGATCGCGTAGCGATGCGGTTCGATCTGGCGGTGCAGCAGTTCCGCGTCCGAGCGTTCACCGGAGGCCAGCCGCAGCTCGACGACCTCCAGGATGCGCGCGGCCTCGGCCTTGAGGCTGTCGCCGGCGCTGTTCTCGATCGCGTGCGTCTCCACGAACGCCAGGGGCACGCCGAGGACCGCCACGACGACCAGGACCACGCCGAGCGTGGTGTTGATGAGCCTGCGACGCAAGGTTGGTCCCGTCAGCTTTCCGAGGTCGGTTCCCGCGAAGTCGGCCCGGCTCGAAGTCAGCTCTTCTCGAAGCGGAAGCCCACGCCGCGCACGGTGGTGATGTAGCGGGGGTTGCCCGCGTCGTCGCCGAGCTTCTTGCGCAGCCACGAGATGTGCATGTCCAGCGTCTTGGTGGAACTCCACCACGTGGTGTCCCACACCTCGCGCATGAGCTGGTCACGGGTGACCACCCGGCCGGCGTCGCGCACGAGCACGCGCAGCAGGTCGAACTCCTTGGCGGTGAGCTGGAGCTCCTCCTCGCCGATCCAGGCGCGGTGCGAGTCGACGTCGATGCGTACGCCGTGCACCCCCTGGCCGACGTCGGCGGCGCCGCGCCGCAGCAGCGCGCGAACACGCGCGAGCAGCTCGGCCAGCCTGAAGGGCTTGGTGACGTAGTCGTCGGCACCGGCATCGAGGCCGACCACTGTGTCCACTTCGTCGGCGCGCGCGGTCAGGACCAGCACCGGGAAGCCGTGCCCTTCGGCGCGCAGCCGCCGGCACACCTCCAGGCCGTCCATCCCGGGCAGACCGAGGTCGAGGACGAGCAGGTCCACCCCGCTCTGCGCGGCGCATTCGAGAGCGCTTGGGCCGTCCTCGCGCACCTCGACCTCGTAGCCCTCTCGGCGCAACGCACGCGCGAGCGGTTCGGAGATGGATGCGTCGTCCTCGGCGAGCAGTACGCGGGTCATGACCTTGATGTTACTGAGCCATCGGCTCGAGGTTGACGAGCTCCGGCCGACAGACCTGCGGCGGCCGGAAATCGGCGGGGATTTTTCGCTGATCGGGGGACTGTGACGAATTCTGCCCGAACCGGGGCGGATCAGCCCCGGACGCGCACCGCCGCCACGCCGACGCCGAGCCCCGTCACCATTCGTCGTCCGAGTGCCGACGCCACGAGTACATCATCGCGACCGCGGCCATCAGCAGGATCAGCGCGCCGCCCGCGATCAGCACGATGGTGCCGCCGGAGATGTCGCCGTCGTCCTCGCCCCGGCTCACGACGTCGACGCCGTTGCGGCCGGCTTCCCGAGCGACCTCGCCCACACTCGCGACCGGGCTCTCCGCGAGCGTTATCGGGCCCTGTGCCGACGCCTGGCCCGATATCGCGGGCGGCACGGCACCCGGATCACCCGGGTTGCCGGACGGCCCGTCCACGCCCTTCGCCGACAGGTCGACCCGGAGCGTGGTCGCGGGCGGCGCGGGCGCGGTCGGGAAGCACGTGGTGATCTGGTCGCCGAAAATCGCGGTGCTGGTGACCATCTTGCCCGGGGCGATCCGGATGTCACCCTTGGCGTCGAGCGGCACGGTGACCTCGCCCTCGTACGGAGGCACCACGATCTGCGCCGGTGTACCCGGGATGTCGACCCGCATCTTCGGGCCCTGGAGCGTGAGTTCGCCGCTCGCGCCGCCGGAGAGCACGAGTTGGATGGACGGGGTCAGCGGGGTGCCGGGGAACGGCAGCGGGCTGGTCGCGGGGCTGCCGCCGAGGGTGACCTTGATCCGTACCTTGTCGCCGGGGCGGACCGGCTCGCTCGGTGCCTCCAGCGTGATCTGCTGCGGGCCGTCGACCGCGGGCTGATCCAGCGGGATGACGCAGTGCACCTGCACGGTCAGTGGTTCCGCCGCGCCGGCGGACGGGGCGAGCGCGAGCGCCGGGCCGACCGTGCAGCCCAGGGCGAGGGCGGCGCTCGCCAAGCGTGGAGCCGAGAGAGCCATCGGGGGTCGCGTTCCCTTCTGATGGTGGCGAGACTGCGGGTGGGGTGGCGGGACTTGCGGGTGACGTTATTACGGGATTGCGGGTTCGGGTGCGGCGGGAGTCGGCGCATCGGGCCGGGCATCGCCCGGGCGCGGTGGACCGGGGCGCGAGACGGCGGAAGGGCCCTCCGGTCGGGTGAGGACCGACTGGAGGACCCTTCGCGTCACGTGCTGCCGGGTGGAGTTCGACCCGGTCCGCTCATCGTGCCCGGCGCGACGCCCGGCCGGCGCCACGCGCGGACGCGATGTCAGACCTGGTTGCGAATCCGCCGACGGTAGGGCACGAACAACATCAGCGCGATCGCGCCGAGCACCGCGGTCCCGGCCGCCATCGCGAACGCGGTCATGCCGCCGCCGGAGGCGCCGGTGTTCGCGAGGTCGCCGGTGGTGCCACCGGAACTGCCGCCGTTGCTGCCGACGTTGCCCGTGGGGGACTGGGTCAGGGTGGGCGGCGGGGTGCCCTGGTCACCGCTGGCCTTGAGGGTGGCCGACACGGACGTGTTGGTCACCGTGCAGGTCGTGGTGGACCTGGCCTTGATGGTGCCCAGGGACGCGTTGGTGGAGATCTTCAGCTGACCGGGCTTGAAGGAGAAGTCGCCTCCGCCCCACACGTCGAACTTGCCGGTGATCGGACCGTCCAGGGTCAGCGGGTCGCCCGAGTTGACCTTGAGCGCCTTCTCCGGGCCGGTCAGGTCCAGAGACCTCTTGTTCGACCCTTCCTCCACGTCGATGGTGAACGTGGGGATGAACTTGAGGTCGATGTTGCTGCCGGGCAGGCCCGCCGGTGCCTTGCCGACCAGGTTGTCCTTGAACTTGGCCGAGATGTCGACCTTGTCACCCTTCTTGGCCGTGCTGGGGACGGTGATGGTGACGCCGTAGGTCGCGGTCGTGTCCGGGATGTTGACCGGGAAGTCCTCGACCTTGGTCTTGCACGCGTAGTCGACGTTCACCTCCTTGCCGTTCGGCGGCCCCTGGGTGCCAGGCGGCTCGGTGGTGGGGGGCTGCGAGGTCGGCGGCTGCGAGGTCGGCGGCCGGGACGACGGCGGCGGGGAGGACGGCGGCGGGGTCCCGCCCGCGTCGACCTTGATGGTGCCCAGCTTCGGAGTGCCGTTCACGGTGCACGGCACGTCGATGGCACCGGCCGCGTTCAGGACCAGCTTGGTCGGCGTGATGTCGATGTCGCCGGTGGCGTCGGACGGCACCTTGATCTTCGCGTTGAACGGGGGAAGCGTGATCGGCTGCCCCTCGGTGACCTGGATCTTGCCGCTCTCGCCCACGATCTTCGTGGTCTGGGTCGAACCCCCCGACGCCTTGGCGTCGAACGTCGCGGTGAAGTCCACCGGGTCCGGCAGACTGACCGGCCCGTTGACGGGGGTCGCGCCCATGGTCATCTTGACCGTGGCCTCACCGCCCGGCGCGGTCTTGCCGGTGGGCACCTCCATCGCGATGTTGAAGTCGGCGGTGACGTCCGGGGAACCGGGCGGGTACGGAATCTGGCAGGTCATGTTGACCTTGACCGAGTCGGCCGCCTGCGCGGCCGGTGCCAGCACGACCATGCCGGTGCCACCGGCCACCAGCATGCCGCCGATCGCGGCTGTGGCGAGTCTTGTCTTGGCCTTGCTCATCAGGTTGTGCTCCCTTCGTCGGGGCGGGACCCACCCCGTCGTTTCGGTCAGCTGAGCGTGAGCGTCAAGGTCGCCGAGTAGCTCTCGGCCGACGTGTTCCGGTCCGGCAGCCGCAGGGTCAGCTCCGCACCGACGTCGAACTCACCCCCCGTGACACTCGGTGATGACGATGTCGAGCACAGGGTCGCCGTGCGGCTCGACTGCGCCCGGTTACCGGGTTTCGCCGAGCTGGGATACGGGCCGCGTCCCGGGTGTGGCGTGCAGTACGGATCCCAGACGAGGTTGTGTGCCTCGATCCGGGTTCCGTTCTCCGCCCGGAAGTCGGACATCGCGCCGGTGAGGGTCCACCCGTTGCGCGACCCGCGAAAGTCCTGCACGAGCATCGGATTCAGCGCGCCCCTGGCGGTGCCGCTGACCCGATCCACGGTGAGCCGGCTCTGTCCGGTGCTCGGTGTACTGACGGCCAGGACGCCCGGGTTGATGTTGCCGTCCACCCGGGCCGGGGACCGAGGTTGCTCGATCCTGGTGTCCCAGTCCAGGTCTCCCCCGCCGGAGGTCGATCCGCCGCCGTCGCTCCCACCGGAGGCGGACCCGGATCCGCTGCCGGACACCTCCGGGCCGGTCGAATCCTCGCTCGGCAGAGGAGAGTTCGTGGGTTCGCCGGCGCCGGTGGGGGCGGGCCGGAAGGTGCCGCCGCCGCTCGGGCCGGCCTGATCGGTGACGTTGGTGTGCGACGGCCCGAACTCGCCGCCGCCGGGGCCGTAATAGAACCCGAGCACGGTGCCGACCACCGCGGTCGTCGCGATCAGGGCGCCGAGCCCCTTGCCGGGTCGCCTGGTCATCGCTGCGGCCCCCCGGAGTCGCCGGCGCGCGGATGATCGTCCTCGCCCGCCTCGGAACCCGCGTACAGCGGACCGCCGATCACCATCGTCTCGACCATCGAACGGATCGGCCGCTTGCTCAGGTCGACCGGTTCGGCGCCGACTTCGGACGGGCGCCGATTGGCCGTCCTGGGTTCCGACGTACCGTCATCCGCCTTGTCCTCGCCGGACTTGCGGTTCTTGTCACCCCTGGTCAGGCGCGACGGCGGTTCGGCCAGGCCGACTTCGCGCTCGCGCTCGCCGGCACGGCGGGCCCGCTGCTCGCCGATGAGTTCGACGATCCGCAGGAACAGCCGCCACGCCGTCACCGGCACCACGATCACCAGGAGCGCGCCGAAGATGTAGACACCCCACGGACGACCGACCTCCAGGGCCTGTTCGTCCACGACCTGGTTGTCGTACATCACCCGCCAACTGAAGGTGCCGTGCTGACGGGGTTTCAGTTCCACCGGGAGCGAGATCGTGGTGCGCTTGCCCGGCGGGATGACGATGTGCGACTCGTAGTCTTCCCACGTCGGGGCGTAGACCCCTTGGTAGAAGCCGATCCGGAAGGTCGGGTTGATGATGGGCTGCTGACCCATGTTGCCCACCTCGATCCGAAACCGGCGCTGCACGGGCGAGCCGAACCACGTGAAGATCGAGTCCTCGCCGGCCATGTGGCTGTCGATGAAGACGAGTCGACCGGGTGTCTTGACCGTCTGCGGCAGCGGGGCGTACGGCGCTCCGTCGATCTCCAGCGGCACGCTCGCGTCCTTGGCCGGGCCGTTCATGATCACCGCGATCCGGACCACACACGGGCACGGGGACGGCGGGATGGCGGCGGTCAGGGTGATCGCGACGTTGCCGCCCGCGTCCACGGTGCCGCTCGCGGCACTGGCCGCCGCGCAGTTGACCGTGCCGCGCAGGCCGTTCTCCCCGCAGATGCTCGCCTGGAGCAGGGAACCGGGGGTCCAGTCGCCGCCGACGACCGAGACCTTGTCCCCGGCCGCGACCTTGCCCGGGTCGATCGACGCGCTCGGTCCCGCGCCCGGCGCAGGGTCCGCCGCACGCGCGGGCGCCGTGCCGCCGAGGGCAACCAGCCCCAGCAACAGCACGGCGATCAGCGCGAGAGCGGTACCGCGCGTGCGGCCGACCCGAACTGCGTGACTGACCCGGTTGCCCATGATCAACGGCCGACCCCCGCGGAATCGGCGGAGTCCTCGGCGGCCGGCGCGTCCGTGCGAGGGCGCGCCGGCGGCTGCTTGCCCTTCGGGCGCTTGACGGCCTTCTTGGCGGGTGCGGCTTCGGTGGCGGGCTCGGTGGCGGCGCCGGCGGTGGTTTCGGTGGCCGGCTCGGCGGCGGGCTTCGCATCGGGCGCGGCCGGCTCGGACGCGGCGTCCGCGACGTCGGGCACTTCCTCAACGGGCTTGTCCATGGCAGGAGTTTGCTCGGCGGCAACCCCACCCGACACGCCGGCCTCGTCGGCCCGCTTCTCCTCGACGGCGTTGCCGTCCGCCTCGTCGCCCTCGCCCGCTGCGGCCTCGGCCGGCTTCTCCACGGTCGCCGCAGCCTCGGTCGACTCCCCTGCGGTCGACTCCCCCACGGTCGGCTCGGCCTTCGTGCCCTTCTCGATCACGACCGGCTCGGCATCGGCCTCGGCGACCTCGGCCGGCGTCTCGCTCTCCGCCTCGGCCCGCTCGGACTCCCCGGAAGTCTCCGCCGCCACCGCCGCCTTGGCGGGCTCGGCCGGCACCGGCTCCTCGACCGTCGACTCGGTCTCGGTCTCGGGTTCCCCGGCGGTCTCCGCGTGCTCCGCGACGGTCTCGCCGGCGGGCGCGGGCGCGGCCGGGATCGGCGGCAGCACGGTGGTGTCGTCGGTGGGACCGACCGGGCCACCCGGCGTGGCCGGGTCGCCGCCCTTGCCCTTGCGACGGTTGCGCCACAGGCCCCAGCCGACGCCGGCGACCAGCAGGAGCGCGGCCAGGGTGACCAGGCTGGGCCACGGCACGGCCGTGTACGACGCGCTCGCGTCGTCCTTGACGTTCTGGTCCGCGACCTTGCCGTCGACCTTGACCGTGACGTGGTCCAGTCGCGGAGCGTCCTTCCACTCCACGACCTTCTCCACGGTCGAGCCCGGCAGGATCTCGGCGCCCTCCTCGACCTTGCTCATCAGCTTGCGCCCGAACAGCCCCTCGGCCTTCAGATCGAACTTGGGGCGCAGGATCACGTTGCCCCGGTTGATGATGCGGTAGGTGATCTTCGCGTCGCTGGAGCCGAAGAACTGCCCGAAGCCCGCGTCCCGTTCGACCTCGACCTTTTGGATGTCCATCGCCGGCAACGCGTCGCCCTGCACCCGCAGGTAGACCCGGGCGCCGATCTGGCGCTGGATGTTGACCTTGATCTGGCCCTGCTGCTGGGTGCCCTCGATCGCGGTGTTGAGCGCGACCACGGCACCGGGGTGGTCACCGGGGGTCGCGTTCGGCGGGATCACGATGTTGAACGGGACCTGGCGCTTTTCTCCCGGCTGGAGGGTCAGCGTCTGGTTCTCCGGCGCCACCTGGATCCAGGTACCGACGTCCTTCTGCTTGTCGGTGACCGTGCGCAGCGCGAAGCCGCCGTCGCGCGGCGTGTTGTACGCGTCCGCGCCGAACAGCTTCATGGTGAGCGGCGCCTGGCTCGTGTTGTGCACCGTCACCACGTCCGGGACGGTGGTGCCGGCGGCGCCTTCGAGAAAGAAGTAGCGACGAGCGTTCTGGCTCGTGCCGTCGGGCACGTACGGATCGACCGACCACTCGCCGTTGCCCGCGGCCGACGCGGGGGTCGGCGCGACCAGCGTCAGGGACGCGAACAGCGTGGCCAGCACCGCGAACACGGTGGCCAGGGATCGGATACGTCCGCCTTGCCGGCGGCTGTGTGGGGCCGGGGTGCCCGTCATCGGTGTCTCCAGCGAGTCTGTGTGCTGCGGATCGAAAGGGCCGGCTTCGGGAGCGGATCCGAAGGGCCCGCGCTGTGTGCCTGGGTGATGCGGGCGCGGATCGGGCGGGTGCGGTGTGGGCGGGACGGGCCGGCTGCCCGCCCCACCCTCCGCTCTGCGTCGATCCGCAGCGGCCCGCTCCGGCGGACCGTGCGCCACGGATGGTTTTCCGCGGCGCACGAGCCCCCGGTGTCGAGGCCGTTCGAGGTCTCCGCGCCGGACGGGTCCGGTCGGAGATTTCGGTCAGGAGATGGAGAGCGTGAGCGTCGCGCTGTAGTTACCGGGCGCCTGGTAGGCCGGAACCGCCAGGGACAGACCCGCGTCGGCAGCGAACGTGCCACCGGTGACGTCCGCGTTGGGCGCGGATGCCAGCGTGGCGCCGGTCTTGCCGATCGGGCCCGCGCTACCGGCCACCGCCTGGCTCGGCGATCCCTCGCCCGGGGTGACCTTCGGCGTCCAGGAGAACTTGTCCGCCGGGATGGTGCCGCCCGCGCCATTGCCGAAGTCGGTCACCGCACCGGTCAGCGTCCAGCCCGTGGCGCCGCCCCGGTAGTCCTTGACCGTCACCGTGTTCAGCGCGCCGGTCATGTTCTGCTGGGTGCCGTTCAGGGTCACGTCGGAAAGCTTGATCCCGCCGTTCTCCTGAGAGATCGTCAGGGCGCCGCCGGCGATCGTGCCGGTGAGGTCCTGCTTGAGCGAGCCGACCGGCGGTGCGCCGTCGACCGTGAACGGGGCACCCGCGGACAGCGTGCCGCTGGTGTCCTCGGACGCCGCGATCAGCGTGGTGTCGGCCTTGTTGACCTTGACCTTGGCGGTGAACTTGCCGTCGGTGCCCGCCTTCGCCATCACCAGGCCGGGAACGTCCGGCTGCTGGGCGGCGTTGGTCGGGATCACGTACACGTCGGCACCGGGCGTGTAACCCTCACCGTTGACCGTGACCTCGGTGCCGACCGGCCCGTGTGTCGGGTTCAGGGTGAGCTTGCGCGGGTTGCTCGGCACGTCCGCCTTGACCGTCACGTTCGAGGTCTTGGACTTGTCGCCGACGGTGACCTTGAGCTGGTACGAGCCGTCCGCGACCGTCGCGCCGATGGTCGCGGTACCGGCCAGCGCGCCATCGGTGACGGTGAGCGCCCCGGTGACCTTGGTCGCGTCGCACGCGTTGCCGGTCGAGTCGCACAGTTCGACGGTGGGCGTACCGGCCGGCCAGTTCGTACCGGCGACGGTGAGGGAGCCGCCGGGCTTTACCTGTCCGGGTGTGGTGGTCAGGGTCGGGTCGAGCGGCGGGGCTTCGGCGACCTTGTAGGACGCGGCGACTCCGTTGCTGCCGGTCACCTGGCAGGTGGCCGTGGTGATCGGGTCCGGCATGCCTTCCAGGTAGACGTCGAGTGCGAACGTCTTGAGCGTCAGCTCGATCGTGGTTCCCGGCGCGGCCTGGGGAATGGCCAGGTCGGCGGTGAACTCGGGCGGGTTGATCCCCTGTGTGGGACCGATGTCCGCCTGGAACTGCGGTGCGGTCAGCGTTACTTCGCCACCGGTGCTCAACGCGAAGGTGTACTTGCCGACGAAGCCGATGTTGGTGAACGGGTCGTCCGGCCGCAGCGGGTTCTCGCCCGCGTCGATCTTGGCCTGCACGGTGGCCGGCGCGTTGCCGGTGTTCGGCGTGAGCGCGACATCGAACGTCTGCTTACCGGACTTGTTCCAGTTCAGGATCGGCTCGGTGCAGGTCAGGTCCGGATTGACCGAGGCGGCGGACGCCATCGGCGCGCCCGCGACCAGCCCTGCGGTACCCGCGATCATCGCGACGCCAAGCGACGCGACAACCTTCTTGCTGGGTTTGAACATTGTGGTGCTGCTCCCTTCAGGGGGTTACCACCGGTCGCCGGGGGGCGGGGCGGTCGAACACCACACCGGAGCGAGTGCCGAGGAGCGTCGCACTACCGTGGGCCCGGCGCTCCGGTGCCTTGCCTGGGGCGGTCGCCTCGCTCGAGATCCGTTGCACGCGGCCGAGGCGGCCGTCTCACTGTCCGTCGAGCCCGAGCGGGACACGGATCGTGTGCTGCGAATTGAAACCTGTTACAGATTCTGGCGTGCCATTCACGCGCGATCGCGCCGCATAGTCAATAGCCGCCGGCAAGCGGCGCGGTCGGCCTCCCAACAGCGAAGGCCGACCGTCCCCAGCGATCGATCAGGCGTTGCGCGAGGCCCGGACCCGACGGGTGGCGAGCAGTACGCCGCCGATGCCGAGCAGACCGACGGTGCCGCCGAGCAGGCCCATGGAAAGCGCGTCGTCCAGCGGACCGGTCTTGGGCAGCGTGCCCGAACCGGTCGTCGTACCCGACGTGGTGGTCCCCGACGTGGTGGTGGAACCCGACGTCGTGGAACCCGAGGTGGTGGAGCCCGAGGTGGTCGAACCCGAGGTGGTGGAGCCCGAGCTGGTGCTCCCCCCGGTCGTGCTCGCGGCCGGCACGGTCACCGAGTAGGCCACCGGAGGACTGGTGTCGGTGATGGCGCAGGGCACGTTCAGGGTCAGTTCCGGGTTGAGGACCTCGATCTTCAGGGCGAAGCCCTTGGGGAGCAGGTCCACCTTCCCGGATGCCTTCTGCGGCACCGAGACGTTGGCCTGGAACGAGGGCACGTCGATGCCGACGTTGGCCACGAGGTCCAGGGTGGCGGTCGCGCCCACGGCGGTCACCGTCGCGGACCCGCCTTCGTACTTCGCGGTGAACGTGACCGTCGGGGTGATCTTGACCTTGGTGCCCAGCGGCGAGGATGCCGGGCTCACTCCCGGGTCGATGGTCAGCTTGATCGACTTGCCCGCCTCGCCGGTGGCCGGACCGGTGACCGTGAACGGCTGGGGGCCCGTCTTGTCCTCACCCATGGCCGCTCTGACCGTGGGGTCGCTGAAGTCGCATTTCACCGTCGTGTTGACGGGGGCCGCGCCGGCCTGCGGCGCGAACGCGAGCATGCCGCCCGCCATGACGGCGAACGCCGCCAAGCCGCCTGCGGTTCGCTTAATGGGCCTGCCCATACGGTGGTTCTCCCTTCGGGGGGATTTCTTGCTCGTCGAGAAGTCCTGATCGGAACGGCCGGAGCGACGCGCGCTCAGCAGGGCCGGTCCGGCGTGTCGGCCTGCACCGACCCGGCACGCGCCCCGACGCATCGGGTACACGCGGTCGCCACACCCGACTTCCCCCTTTCGAGGCGCGGACCGGGCGGGAAACCGGACCACGCAAGCACCGGTGGGACACGCCTCGCGTTCCCTGGAGGGGGCTTCCCTTGGCGCGTCCGGGAGACATCGAGACTGTTCCAGTACTTGATGTCACGTCAGATCTTCGGGTGACGGTACGACAAGTGGCATGAGCGGACAACAGCGAAAAGCAGAAAATCTGCATCCGTCGGACACGGTTCCATATCGCGCGGACCTGCGAAATCACTGTGTCGACAAGACGGTTGACAGGTCACCACAAACTCGACACGTGTCAAGTACAAGTGATTCCCGAAGGGCCCCACAAACACGGAAACTCCGGACTGATTAGCCCGGAGTTCCGTTCGGCCCGCGTCGATGTCGACTACGAGACGGTCACCGCCGCCGTCTCGGCCAGCGGGATCTGCGCCTGGAGCACTTGCCCGTTGTACACACCGAGGATGCCCATGGACACCCGGTACTCCCCGGGCGCGAGTGGTTCGGTGTCGGACCTCAGGATGGCCGTGCCCGCCGTGGCGGCGGTGAGGCAGTCGACGTACTCCCCACCGATGGACACCCAACCGCCCCCGGCCGCGCGCTTGGACAGGCTGTAGAGGACACCGCACTGCGTCCAGCCGGTCGGCGTCGCACTGTTGAAATCGATGTAGGTCGACGCCTGGAGCGTGCTGCCGACCTTGGCCAGACACGCCGTACCGAGCGTGCCGCCGTCGGGCGCGAACGTCCTGGGTCCGTCACACGTCTGCCAGTTGTCGTTGACACCGGCCGTACCCGCGGACGCGGGAGCGGCGAATCCGACGGTGGCGGCCAACATTCCCGCCGCCACGAGCGCCTTTGCCTGGACCGAAGCACGCATGCTGATTCCTCTTCCCGGGGTGGGTGTCACGGCGCGCGGGAGGGCGCGCCGGGTGGAGCGGCACGTACGGGTCTGCTGGAGCGCGGCAAGCCTGACACGACTTCGGATCGCAAGCCGGCGCACTGCCCGGGTGACACGTGTGCAACCGAAAGTTGGCGTGCTATCACCGTGTGTCGCGGTGGCATGTCCCGTTTCCCGGCGAAAGGTTCCGGTGCGACGTCACCGAACCGGACGGTTTTCGGTCTCATTCGGGCGGAACGATCCGTTCCGCCCGGATGGGCCTTGCCGTGTCGAGATCCGTATGGAACGCGGGTGATCGGCCCGTCGCCGCGACCGTGACACTCGGCCGTGTCGACGACGACGCTGCGTACCCACGCCCCGCGAACCCCGTCACAGCCGCACGGGATCCCTTGACACCACGTCAGGCGAGCGGAATCAATGGGCATTTGGCCCATTTATGGAACACGTTTCAGGCCACCCCGAGATCCCGACGGACCGGGGTCCGACAGGAAGGGAGCGTCCCGCGCATGGTTCCACCCCGCAGGAGGCTGTTCGCGATGCTGGGGGCGGGCGTGCTCGTCGCCGGCGCGGCGGGTCTCACGGCGGTCGCACCCGGGGCCCAGGCGGCGCCCGTGGAGCACGAGGTGAGTTGCCGGCCTCCGCTCCTGGGCGGTCCCGACTTCACCTGGAAGCCGAGGATCGAGCTGTCGGTGTCACCGCCGAGGCAGGGCACGTACAAGGTCGGCGAGGAGGTGACCGTCACCTGGCACTGGGCCACGCCGCCGCGCAACCCGTGGACGTGGACCGGCGTGCTCCCCGATGTCGAGACGCCGAACGCCACGGTCAAGCTCTCCAACGCCCAGGTCGGGGACATCGCGCTCACCGGCCCCGCGAAGCACCCGGGGGTCGGCGGCTCCCAGCCACTCCCGGTCGCGGACCTGACCGGACGGTTCACCATCGCGAGGGAGGGGCGGATCGACCTCGCCCCCGGCGCTTACGTGCTCAAGCAGTTCGCGTTTCGGGACTCCCCCTGCA
Source organism: Embleya sp. NPDC025285 (assembly GCF_055558835.1). Lineage (NCBI taxonomy): Bacteria > Bacillati > Actinomycetota > Actinomycetes > Kitasatosporales > Streptomycetaceae > Embleya > Embleya sp. NPDC025285. Next base: position 5,934 of record NZ_JBVHLU010000142.1, on the reverse strand, counting down.
CGCCGGTGCACCCGGATCGCCTGCCCGTGTCGGCGAGCATCCAGGTCGGCCTGTCGCAGACGCCGGGCCCATCGGCCGGCGGCGGTTCGGGCAACGGCGGCTCGTCCGGTACCGGAGCGGGCGGCAACACCGGTACGAATCCGGGCGGCACGCCCACCACCGCGCCGCCGACCGGCGGCACCACCGACCCGACCGCGGGCACCGTCGGCGATCCCACGCTCGGCGGAGCGGGCACGACGCCCGGTCCCACCACCGGCGGGACCGTGCCACCCCCGCCGCCGAGCATCCCCGCGCTCCCACCGGCCGCCGCTCAGGTGCCGCAGACGCCGGTGAACGCCGTGGCCGGACCGCTGTTCATGCGCCAGGACCAGGCCGGCGTGACCATGCCGCAGTTCCAACCCAACGGCGACGCACAGCGATTGGAGGGCCGGCTGAACCCGGTGTCCATCGAGGATCGACGCGGCAGCACGCTCGGCTGGACGCTGACCGCCCAGGTCAGCGACTTCGTCGGCCAGGGCGGCGAGATCGTGCCCGCGCAGCGACTCGCGTGGATCCCGGCCTGCACGACCGTCGAGGGCCCGCCCGCCACCGTCGGCACCGGCATCCCCGGCACGGTCGGCGGCAGCGCCGAGGTGTTGTGCCGGCAGAACCCGAGCACCGGCGCCGTCACCGGCGGCGCGTTCGAGGCCAACGCGCTGCTGAGTCTGTCGCTCCCGAACGGCGCGCGCTCCGACACCTATACCGGGAACCTGACGCTCAGTCTGAGCTGAGTCGCCGCACCGAACCGGGACGCCCTCCTCGCCGCGCGCGAGGAGGGCGTCCGCGTGTCACCGGGGCGGATCCCGTGACGGTGAATCGGTGCGTCGGCACGGGGCGCCCGCCGCGTTCGGGCGCCGCGCGCCGGCCGTCCCGACGCCCTTTCCCGCCCGTCGAATCCGCATACAAATCGTTGCCGCCGGATCGCGTTCCGCTGTTGACTTCGCAAACGCCCCCGGGCTCAATGGGAGGCGCTGATTTCTGGAACAGGTTTCATCAGTAGGAACGACCGGGTGACGACAGCGGGGTCGGGTGTCGCCCCGCCGACGTCGAATCGGCGCACGGCACCGAATCGACCGCCCCGCGCCGCGCGGGTCACCGACGGCGGCGGACCGGTCCCGGTGTGGTGTTCGACTGCCCGCTCCCCCGGCGGGCCAGGCAGGCATCCCGAGGAGGGACAGCACCACATGCTCAGACCAAGAACCAGGGAAAGTACTGGGTCCGGATTCCGCAGCAAGCGCATGGCCGGCGTACTCGGTACCGCCCTCGTGGCCGGTGCCCTGGGCGTGGGCGCGGGGGCACAGTCCGCGAACGCGGCTCCTGTGACGTACAACGTGCACTGCGTACCGCCGAGCATCGGTGGCGGTCCGTTCGACTTCGACGCCCAGGTCGACCTCACCGTCGATCCGGTGAAGCCGAGATACAACGTGGGCGACGAGGTCACCGTCTCCTGGACCTGGAAGGACGCGGCGAAGAACCCGTCCTCGGTGACCGTGAACGCGGACGCGGTCAAGCCGCGCGGCAAGGTCCTGGTCACCGGCGCGCAGGGCGGCGAGATCGCCATGGAGGGTCCGCAGAAGAACGCGCAGACCCCCGGTGGCGAGAAGTTGTGGCTGTCGACCATGACCGGCAAGCTCAAGATCACCAAGCCGGGCGAGCTCAACCTCTCTCCCGGCGGCTACACCAGCACCGCGAACATGTTCGGCAGTTGGGACACGCCGTGTACGCCCAACGGCACGCCCGGCGTGGGCACCACGCTCAAGGTCGACGGCGCGGTCAAGGCACCGACGGCGACGTTCGATCGAAACATCGCCCGTCCCGGCTCGACCATCGACGTGACCGGCGAGAACTGGCCGATCGGCGCGAGCGGCGTCACGGTGCAACTGTGCGATCGAGAAGGCAACGCCTGTGCGGCGGAAGGGGCGTCGGGATCCACCCTCACCGTCGACGCCTCCGGAAAGCTGGCGGGCAAGGTCAAGGTGGCGGCGAATGTGCCGGATGCCGTTCGTCAGGTCAGGATCGGCTCGGGCACGGCGTCCGTCCTGGTGCCGATCTCGGTCGCCAAGGACGCGCTGCGGCACTCCGAGCCGGTCAAGTACGGCGTGCGCTACACCCCGGCCTGGGGAAACGGCCCGGTCTTCGACTGGGAGCCCGAGGTCGCGCTCTCGGTGACCCCGGCCAAGCCGTGGTACGAGATCGGTGACGAGGTCACCGTCGAGTGGAAGTGGATCGGCTATCCCCGCAACCCCTCGAGCTGGGTCGTCGCGCTCAAGGACACGGTGACGCCCAGCGGCACCGTCAAGATCTCCGGCGCCCAGACCGGCGACGTGCAGGTCACCGGCCCCAAGGGCAACCCGGCGTCGCAGGGCGGCAAGGTGCTCGAGGTCGGCGACATGAAGGGCAGCCTCAAGATCACCAAGGCGGGTCGGATCGATCTGGCGCCTGCCGGATACGGCCTGAAGGTCATCACCATCTCGTCGAGCGGCGCGCCCACCGGTACTCCGGCGGCCTCGCACTCGATCGCGGTGGGCGCCCCGGCCCAGGCGACCCTGATCGTGGATCGGAACCTGCTCGAGCCGGGCGACGTAGCCAAGCTCTCCGGGGCGAACTGGCCTACCGGCCAGGGCAATCCGCAGATCCAGTTGTGCGCGGAGGACGGTTCGAACTGCACCGGCTCCGGGTTCGGCGCGGGGTCCGGCTCGGTGGCGCAGGGCGGAGCACTCACCGCCCAGGCCACCCTCGGCGCGAACGTCGCGCCGGGCAACTACCTGGTCAAGGTCACCGTCGGGATCACCTCGCTGACCGCGCCGATCACGGTCACCTCGGCGGTCGTACTGCCACGCGCGATCACCGCGACACCGGACAAGGGCCCCTCGGGCACCAAGGCGCACGTGACGGGGAAGAACTTCACCCCCGGCGCGCCCGTCGTGCTGGAGACCCTGGACGGCAACCTCGCGGCGACCGGCGACACGGTCGAGACCACCGCGGTCACGGACGGCACGTTCGCCGTCGATCTGACGGTGACCAAGCCCGGAACCACCCAGATCCGGGCGTCCGAGAAGAGCGACCGCAACAAGATGGCGCTCGCCGCGTTCACCTTCGAGGGTGGCGGCGGTCCCGGCGAGGAGCCGGGCACGCTGTCGATGACCCAGGCCGGAAACGGTGTCGTGCTCGCGGACGTTCCGTTCGCGAACCGGGATCAGACGATGACGGGCAGTCTGAACACGGTCACCGTCACCGACGCCCGCAAGGGCACGCTGGGCTGGCAACTCACCGGCTCCGTCTCGGACCTCAAGGCGGATGGCGGCTTCTCGCTGCCCGCCTCGGCGCTGTCCTGGACGCCTCGGTGTGCCGTGTTGGACCCGAACTCGGCGAGCCCGGTCGTGACGGGGTCCGCGGGTACGGTCAACGGCGGCCTGCTGTGCAGCGCGGCGGCGTCCTCGGACCCGGCGCACAAGACCGGTGGCGTGTTCACGGCGGACGCGGGCCTGTCGCTCGCGATCCCGGCGTACCAGGCGGCCGGCACCTACACGGGAACCCTGACGCTCACTGTCTCCTGACGGCGCCTCAGCCCTGCTCGGGGCGCTCACCGACACCTTCCGAGGTGGCGGTGGGCGCCCCGTTCGCATTCCCGTGGGCCGGCCGCGCGACGTGGCGAACCGGCCGCGCGTCGCAACAAAGTGGAACTTGTTCCACCGCTTCGAAACGACACGTGTCAGTGCAGGTCAGCGCTCTGGCGAAGATGTACTCGCCGGTCACATGGGCCGATCACGGCTCTTGACTTCGTCGGACGAAGGCGCATCAATGTGACCCGTCCCACTTCTGTAACACGTTCCACTTAGCACGCGCATATCCGCCCCCATGCCGCCGACGCGACGCCAACGCCCGCCGCCGGCAAGGAACGCAGGACAGGGAGCAGCACCGGATGAAGCAACGCACCATGCGCCTGGCCGCCGGGCTCGGCGTCGGCACCCTGGCGATCACCGGACTCCTCGCCGGCGCCCCCGCCGCCCTCGCCGGCACCGCGACGCCGACCGTCACGTGTTCGCTGCCGCTCGGCCAGGGCGAGAAGACCGGGCCGATGTCGGTGACCGTGGACGGCCCGACCACCGCCAAGCCCGGCGAGACGATCGACCTCACGATCACCCTCGGTCCGAGCCCGGCCACCAGCCCGGCCGCGCTCAACGGCATCAAGATGACGCCGTCGATCGACTTCGCCCTCTCCGGCGGGGCCACCGGCTCGGTCACCCTGACCGGGGCCCAGACCACGATCGACATCCCGGCGAACACGCCGATCCAGAGCCCGCCGTTCACGGTCAAGCTCCAGGTCCCGGCCACCGCGTCCGGCACGGTCGACCTGACCCCGACCAAGACCACCACCGCCACGGTGACGCCGTACGGCAACTTCACCACGCCGTGCGCGGTCACCGGCGGCTCCGGCGTCGCGCAGAGCATCACCGTGCAGAGCACGCCCGAGACGGCCACCCTCAGCGCGTCCCCGGGCACCGTGGAGGCCGGCAAGGAGACCGTGCTCTCCGGTACCAACTGGACCAAGGGCGGTACCGCCACGCCGTCCCTGTGCGCCGCGGACGGCACCGCGTGCAACCCGGCGGGCATCTCCGCGAACAGCCTGCGGATCGGCGCCGACAGCGTGCTCTCCGGCGGCGTGACGGTCGCCCCCGGCACCGCGGACGGCGCGTACAGCGTGCGGGTCACCGACGGCGCCCGCAGCGCGTCCACGCCGCTGACCGTCAAGAAGGCCGACGTCCCGGTGGTCCAGCGCAAGGTGACGCTGAGCAAGAGCACCGTGCGCCCGTGGACGTTCGTGAAGGTCTCCGGTGAGAACTTCACCCCGAACACGCCGATCGCCCTCGCGGGCGTCGAGGGTGCGAAGCCGACCTTCAACTTCGGCGTCGCGTGGACCGACCGCAACGGCAGGTTCTCCTCGTGGATCCTGGTCACCAGCAAGAAGACCACCGGAATCACGGCGGTCGAGATCGACACGAGCTTCAAGTTCGACAAGCTCGGCATGGCGGGCATCACCGTGAAGTAGCGCACGGCACGCACGCGTCGGCCCCGGTACCCGATTCGGGTACCGGGGCCGACGCGTGTGGGTTCCGGACGACGCTCGGCTCGGAACCGGACGACGCTCGACTCAGAAGCTGAAATCCGCTGACCCGTTGGGCTGCTTGCCGTTGCAGTAGATGTCGTTCCCGGTCCCGGGGACCGGGTTCCGGATCTTGATCGACCAATTCGTGGCGCTCGGCGGAGCGCCGGTGGTGTCCTTGAACCGAGCCGTGGTACCGGCCGGAATCACCGAGGGAGCCGCGAGCGGTCCCAGGACCATCGGCACGGGCCCCCAGAACGGATGGGTCGACCCCGCGAAGTCGAACACCGTCCCCACGCCCGAGCCCCCGCCGCTGGTCTGCACGACGCGAATCACGATCGCGGCCGAATTGGGCGGCACGGGCACGGGGTTGCTGACCGGCAGGTTCGCCTTCATCTTCTGCGGCAGTGTGGGGCTGGACTGACTCGACGTCAGCGCCCCGGTGATCGATGTGACGCCGGGAAAGAGCGCGCCGCTCGAGTCTTGGCAAGCGATCGTGATGGACCGCGCTTCCGGCGGAATGGCGTAGGCGGAGGTGGACAGCGCGGCCACGGCGGCCAGGGTGCCTGCGGCGCACGTGACGGTGACGGTGGCGAGCTTGGTGCGTTTCACGACGGGCCCTTTCACCGGACCGGCCGAGGCAGGGGATCGACCGATCGTTCGGAATTGTCCGCGGACAGGATCAGGAAACGCCCGTCGGGGGGGGGGGGGGGGGGGGGGGGGGGGGGGGGGGGGGGGGGGGGGGGGGGGGGGGGGGGGGGGGGGGGGGGGGGGGGGGGGGGGGGGGGGGG
>NZ_JBVHLU010000141.1:0-22904 GCF_055558835.1 Embleya sp. NPDC025285 | reverse complement strand
CGATCCGAGAACCGCTCTCCCGTCGACGACTTCACCTGCCCAGGCCTTGGCACAACCCACCCAACGACCGAACCCCACCAAAGTCACTGGTATTGCCTCTAACGGTGCAAGTCATCGATTTGACCCTGACATTAATGTCATCCGTTGATCGTATGGCCATGCCAAGAACGGATCGCACCACGTCGATTGCCACCCCTGGCCCACGGTTTCCCCTCGCGGGGCTGCTGGCACTGGGCACCGCAGGACTGATCACCCTCCTGACCGAGACGATGCCCGCCGGAGTACTGCCCGCGATGAGCCACGATCTGGGGGTGAGCGAGTCGGCAGCCGGTCAGACGGTCACGGCCTTCGCCCTGGGGGCGCTGCTGTCGGCTCTCCCCCTGACGCGAGCGACCATCGGATGGCCACGCCGACACCTGCTGCTGTCCGCGATCTCGGGATTCGCCGTGACCAACACGATCACGGCCCTCTCGCACAACTTCCCCCTCACGCTTGTGTCCCGGTTCATCGGAGGTGTCGTCGCGGGACTGCTCTGGGCCCTGCTCGCCGGGTACGCCCGTCGCATGGTCGCCCCGCAACAACGCGGCAGGGCCATGGCAATCGCGATGGCAGGCACTCCCGTCGCACTCTCGGTCGGTGTACCCGCCGCCACATTCCTCGCGAAAGCCGTCGGCTGGCGTTACGCCTTCGGACTCACGACCGCAGCCACCCTGGCGCTGATCGTCTGGATCATCGCCACCGTGCCCAACTTCCCGGGACGGCCCAAGGAGTCCCGGCCCCCGCTCGCCCGAACTCTGCGCATCCCCGGTGTCGCTCCCATACTCCTCGTGACGTTGACCTTCGTGCTCGCGCACAACACCCTCTACACGTACATCGCACCTTTCCTCGACTCGCTCGGCATGGCGGACCGGGTCGACGCCGTCCTCCTGACCTTCGGGCTGCTGTCGTTGGCGAGTATCTGGATCACCGGCGCACTCATCGACCGGCACCTGCGCATCCTCATGATCACCAGTTGCGCCCTCTTCGCCACGGCGGCTCTGCTCCTGGGAGTCTTCACCGGCTCCCCCGTACCGGTCTTCGTCGGCACCGCCGTGTGGGGGCTCGCGTTCGGCGGCACGGCGACTCTGCTTCAGACCGCTGTCGCCGAAGCAGCCGGTGCGGCCGGGGACGTGGCCCAATCCCTGCTCGTGACCGGCTGGAACACCGGCATCGCCGGCAGCGGCGTCCTCGGTGGACTCCTGCTCGGCGGACCCGGAGCAAGCTACCTCGGCTGGAGCGCCCTCGCGCTTTTGCTACCGACTCTCGCGGTCGTCGTCGGTGCACGCAGGAACGGATTCCCCGCGCACGCACTCCACCACACCGAAACGACGCCAAGATGAAACCACCCTTCTCGAAGGTGATCGCGGCCCTGACGCCCAGGCGGCGACGTCCGTGTTCGCAACCTGTGGCATTCGGCGCCCCGCCCCCGCTTCCCGCCCGGGCCGTCGGGATGTCCCAGCCGTCCGCCGGTCGATGCTCGCGGGGTCGACCACGCGCCGGAACGGGTGGGAGCGGGTACTGCCCCGCCAGGTGATGTGGCTTCAGATGGTCGTGTCCACTGCGACCGTGGAGGGCCTCGAAGGCGACCTCGATACCGTCGTTGGGCTCCTGCCCGGGCTCTTGGAGAGCCGGTCGATGACGCTCGACAACGACCTGCGGTGGTGCGACGAGGAAGACCTCGATGACGAGGAGGACCCGGTGGCCGTGGAGGCCGATGGGCCGCCCGGTTCGCCGCCTCCCTGCCCCGAGGGGGTACGTGTGCCGGTCACGGTTCGGGACCTGGCCGACACCCTCGACCGGCTCGGCGTGTTACCGCGGACCGACACCGCCTGCGGCGGCCGCGTCCGGCGTACCCCGGACCGGCTTCCGCACGCGCTGCCCGACAGGACAGCCATCGGTCCGCCGAGCGTCGTGGCAAGCAGCCCGAGCCGGTTCCGTCGGGAAGTGGCCACCCTTTCGGGGACCTTTGCCCCCCGTTTCCGTGACTAGTGCGTTGACCACGAGAGTTCGCCGGGTCTGGTCGGGCGGCTTTGGGTCGTGGGCGGCCCCAGCGCCGGCGTTCGCCGCGGACTTTGGCGCGTTCGCGGCGTAGCGTGTCACCAAACCCGGCGAACGTTCGTGTTCAACCCCCTAGCCGAGTTGGTCTCCGGTGTAGCGGAAGATCGCGTTGCCGGAGTTGACTCCCCAGACGTTGCCGTCGATGCCGGCGCCGATGTCGCTGAGGGTTCCGGGGATCTTTACCCAGGGGTTGGCGTCGTGGTTGGTGAAGCGGTAGACGCTGCCGGCGGAGTCCAGGCCCCACACGTTGCTGCGGGAGCCGGCGGAGATCCGGACCAGGCTTCCGGTGATCTTGACCCAGTGGTTCGTCGAGGCGTCCTGGTCGCCGATGTAGCGGAAGATCTCGTTGCCCTTGTTGACTCCCCACACGGTGCCGTCGGCGGCGACGCCGATGTCGCTGAGGACGCCGGGGATCTTCACCCAGGGGTTCTTGTCGTCGTTGGTGTACCGGTAGATGGAGCCGGCGGAGTCCAGGCCCCACACGATGGTCCGTGACCCAGCGGAGATGCGCACGAGACTGCCGGGGATCTTGACCCAGTGGTTCGCGGTCTCCCGGTCGCCGATGTAGCGGAAGATCTCGTTCCCGGCGTTGACGCCCCATACCGTGCCGTCGGCCGCGGCGCCGATGTCGCTGAGGACACCGGGGATCTTCACCCAGGGGTTGTTGTCGTCGTTGGTGAACCGGTAGATGCTGCCGGCCACGTCCAGGCCCCACACGATCGTGCGCGAGCCTACCGAGATTGCCGTGAGACTGCCGGTGATCGTCTCCAGTCGGCCATGCCCAAACCTCCCCTTGATGACGGACGTTGCACCGGATACCTATGGAGTCCACGCCCCGACCAAACGGTCCGGTCGTCGAATGGCCGGAACGCTCGCCTCGGGCCTGCCGCCCACCACCCGATCACTCCAGGTGCACGACCCGACACGGGAGGGCACCCCTGGTGGGGCTTGGCCGAAAGCCCTGTCCCGCGAACGAGGGACTGGACATCCCCACCTCATGTGTGCCTCCCACCGAGCCGCCCGGACAGCCACCAACCCGTACGGCCCGGCGCACCGCCACAACCACCGACCGGAGCGGTCCCGCGTCAACCAGCGCCGGGAACGCGCCGATCACCACGAAGGGGCCGACACCGCCCTTCGCGTCCACGAATGATCTCGAAAGCGCGTCGACACCCCGTCGTGCTCGATCCGTACAGGCAGCGCGCCGAACCGGGTGCACATCGCGCCCCGACCGGCGGGAACGCCTCCGCGCGGCCCGTCGCCGCCCCACGCGCCCGGCCGAACGACGACGCGCGGATTCCTGGCTTCGTGAACTCGCCCTCGGACGAGGGGACGTGGGACCGGCGCGGGGTTCAGGCGCCGGCCGTCGGAGTCGTCGAGCGCGACGGCGGGCGGTTCAAGGACGGAGTGGCCCAGGCGGTGCCAGATGGGCGCGGCCGGGCCGGCGGCGAGCAGCGCGGGCAGCGTGGCGACCACGATCGGAACGGTGCGCCAGTAGCCGACGGCCCGGCCCTCGCGGTCGGCGCGTCAGCGACGCCGGCGGGGAGCTCAGGCGCGGCTGTCGCTACTCGAAACCGCCCACAAGCCATACAGCGAGGCACGCAAGGCCGAAGCCTGGAACGAAGACCAGCAGGACGAAGCCAACGCACCCCCAGTCGACATCCGAGAGGAGTTGAACGAGGTCCACAACCAACACGATGGCAATACAAATCACGGCGACCAGATAAGGAGCGTGGTTTCGCCGCCGGTGAGGGCGATGGTCATGACGTCCTCCACCTTCATCGTGTCGTGAAGATGGCCTGCACGCAGCGCGACGCCGCCCATGGTGAGGCCGGCCGCAGCGACAGCGCGTCGACAACGCGGGTCGGCCCGAAAGTGCTTGGCCGGGCAATGGGGCGGGCGTCACGCCCCCATGGACTCTTTGCGGAGGGCGGCGAGGATTTTCGCCGCGCTGCTCCGGCCCATGTCGAAGTGCGCCGTGACGTCGGACGCAGTGGCGCCCGGGTGGTCGGTGAGCCGGGTGCGGACGTCGTCGCGTCGCTTCTTCGCCTGGCCTCGGGTGGGGGCGACACGGCCGGCGGCGGCCGGCAGGCGCTCGGAGATTTCGAGGTCGGCCGCGACTGCGGCGGGCGTGCTGTCCGGGTCGGGGGCGTACAGTTTCGGCAGCGCGCAGGCGGCGCGCCTCGGCCGCAGCGTTCACCTTGGGGCTCGGGGGCCGGGCGCGCCCGCCGCCGACGCCGAGGTCGGGACGGTGCCGTCGGGGATTTTCTTCAACCAGGCGGTCGACCCGCCCGCGAGAGTGCCCTTGAGCGGAACCATCAACACCGCACCGCGCGCGTACTGTTTCGACCCCCACATCGGGGACGCGCAGAACCGAGGCGGTCGCGATCAGTGGTCGTACGGGGCGTTCGGCTCCCATCCGTGGGCGCCGTCGGCCAAGACGACGTCGGGGGTGAACCCGGCGGCCTTCAGCGTTCGCGGGCGGTGTCGACCAGGTGACCGGTGTGGTCGACCGTGCTCACGTTCCCGGCCCCGACGAGCCGGCACGGCAACGCGGTGTTGTAGCCGCTGCCGGTACCGATCTCCAGCGTGCGGGAACTCCGTCGGGTGGGGCGTGTTCGGCGTGTCCGGCGTGGACGCCGTCGACCTCGGTGATGAGCGACTCCCCCCGAATACTCCGCGTCCCACCAGAGCCGTCGACGGACTCGTCCGTGTCGTCGGCGCGCCACGGGGCGAAGCGTCTGCGAAGCGTCCGAGGCGTTCCGTGGACGTCGAATCCGGCATCGAAGGCCGCCCACTCCCCGCGCAACGGGTGGTGGGGAAGATCGAACTACGGGAGGTGACCTTCGCCTATCCCGGACGACCCGCCACACTCCGAGACACCTCCCTGTCCATCGCCCCCGGCCGGACCACCGGCATCGTCGGCACCACCGTCGCCAAACTCCTCATGCGCTTCCGACACCCGAACGAAGGCCGAGTGCTCCTCGACGGCGCCGACGTACGCGGCCTCGGCCTGCCCGACTTGCGCCGGGCCATCGGGTACGTCACCCAGGAGCCCTTCCTGTTCGACAGCACGATCGCCGACAACATCCGCTACGGCACGTCCGACGCCACCGACGAACAACTCGTCGCCGCCGCCCGCACCGCCGGCGCAAACTCGTTCATCACCGATCTGCCCGCCGGTTACGACACCATGGTGGGCGAGCGCCGGCCGCGCTGTCCGGCGGACAGAAACAGCGCATCGCACTGGCCCGCACCATCCTGCGCAACCCCCCGATCGTCATCCTCGACGAGGCCACCTCCGCCGTCGACAACGAGACCGAAGCCGCCATCCAGCACGCCCTGCAGGCATTCGGAACCGACCGCACCATGGTCGTCATCGCACATCGACTCTCCACGGTCAGAGGCGCCGACCGCATCTACGTCATGAGCCCCGGCGGCATCGTGGCCGAACACGGAACACACGACGAACTCCTGGCCCTCGGCGGCATCTACGCCAACCTGTGGAAACTACAGGACGGACCGCGGGCACCGGCTTGTCCTGTGGCGGCCGACCCACGGGGGCTATCTCGATGGGCAACGGAGCCGTGAACGGAACGACGTGGTCGACGGTCCGTGCCGAAGCCGGAGTGCCCAGGCGTCCTCGGACCGCTTCGGCGACGTGACGGGGCCGGCGGGTGTCGAGTCGTGGGGAGGTGATCGTCCTGTGGCCGTCGGATGGTCGATCAGCAGCACGCGGAGGCATTCGTGGTCCCAATGACGCCGATCAGCAGGGCATCGCCGCTATCGGTCCGGCGGACCTCGGCGCTCAACCACATCAGGTCCCCGCACGTTCGGACCGCTCTCGCAAGTTCGGTCGGGCTGTATCTCGCCTACGCGCGGATGACAGCTGTCCCGGCTTCGTAGGGGGTGGCGCGCCGGTGCTGAACTCCCCGGATCGGTCGCCCGCCCCGTCGCCGGCCCGGCCCGACCGACGCCCGGGCTCAGAGCGTCTGGACCCCCTCAAACCCGACACCGTCGCGCATGGGGCACGCGTGGCCGCACGGCTGCTCGTCCTGGCCCTGCTCGCCGCGTGGGGGCGGGACGCCGCGAGGTGGTGCCTGCTCCGCGAGGCTATGGGATGAGCAGGGCCTTGCCCGCGATCGCGCGGGCCTCCATGGCGCGATGAGCGTGGACGGCCTCGGACGGCGGGAACTCGCGCGCGATCACCGGGCGCAGCCGCCCGGCCGTCGCCTCCTCGAGCGCCCTGGTCGTCAGCCGCACGATCTCCGGCGCGTCGAACTGCACATCGGCGATGCCCCGCACGACGATGCCCCGCGTCCGTGCGTCGGCCTCGCCCACCTCGGCGAACCCACCGCCGGCCGCGCCGTGGGCGGATACGCGCCCACCGTCGGCCACCAACGCGAAGGCCCACGTGCCGAGTTCGCCCCCGACGCCGTCCAGGAGCACGTCCACGGACCGGCCGTCGAGGGCCACCGCACCAGTGCCGGCTTGCGTTCGCCTCGCGCCACGCCGACGACCGTGCTCCGGCAGCGTGTGCGAGCTGAACCAGCAGCGTGCCCATGCCGCCCGCGGCCCAGGTGACGTGGTTGGTCGCGGTCGGCGTCGGATCACCACCGGGTGATGAGCGGCGTGTCCGGTTCCTGCAGACGCCAGGCTTGGGTGAGGCGGGCGAGGCGGGTGGGGGCGGCGATGCCGCGCACGGTGGCGATCCTGCCGTCGGCGATGTCGAACGTGACGGAGCCGACGACCCGGTCGGCGAGCACGAAAAGGATGGCGGGGGCGCCGTTGACGACCGCGTAGTGGGCGGCGGGCGGGCCGCCGGCGAGTCGGCGTTTCGCGGGTGCGGGTTTGAAGCCGGCCCGGGCGATGGCGGCGATGCGCTGCGGGGTGTCGTAGCGCAGCAGCTTCTCGGCCAGGCCCGCGAGGTTGGAGTCGGAGACGGCGATGGCGTCGTCGGTGAGCAGCGCCACCAGCCGTTCGGTACGGCCCGAGGACGCGGCGGCGAGGAATTCCTCGACGATCCGGCGGGCGGACGCCGGGTCGACTTCGCCGCCGCTGCGGCGGCGCTCGGCGGTGATGCGGTGCCGGGCCCGGTGGAGGTGCTGCTGGCTGGCGGAGTCGGTGATGTCGAGGATGTCTGCGATCTCGGCGTGGTGGTAGGAGAACGCCTCGCGCAGGAGGTAGACGGCCCGCTCCAGCGGTGTCAGGCGTTCCATGAGGGTCAGCATCGCGAGGGAGACCGATTCGCGCTGCTCGAAGGTGTCGGCCGGGCCGAGCATCGGGTCGCCTGCCAGGAGTGGTTCGGGCAGCCAGGCGCCGGCGGTGCGTTCGCGGCGGGTGTGCGCGGAGCGGAGCTTGTCCAGGCACAGGTTGGTGACGACCTTGGTCAGCCAAGCTTCCGGCGCCTTGATCTGCTGCCGGTCGGCGGCCTGCCAGTGCAGGAACGCGTCCTGCACGGCGTCTTCGGCGTCGGCGGCGGAGCCCAGCATGCGGTACGCCAGCGAGGCCAGCCGGTTGCGGCCGGCCTCGAACCGGTTGGTGTCGAAGCGGTCGACGGCGGTGCTGTTGTCCACGGGGACGACCCTAGGCGGCGGCGCGGCCGGGCTTGTCGGCGGCCACCCGGTCGGTGGCTGTGTTCGGTGCGGTGGCCAGGCGGTGCTTGCGCGTGGGCAGGCAGAAGGTCGGGTGCGAGGTGGTCCACAGCGACAGCTTGAGAATGCCCGACTTGATTCGAGCGGCTTTGCGGCCGCTCACATACTTGGGCTTCGGCTGGGCTTGATCGTCGACCGTCTGCCAGAGCCCGTCGCGTCGTCCGAGGCTGATGTGGTTGAACGCGTAGACCAGCTTGACGTTCGCGACCTTGCGGCCGGTCAGGCCTCCCACTATCGCGTTCATGGCCTGCATGCCGGTGTAGCCGGCCGTCGCGCAGGACATCGGCAGAGGCTTGCCGTTGTCGCCGATGGCGTAGGCGCTGTCGCCGACGGCGTAGACGTTCGGGTGCGACACCGACCTCATGCTGCGGTCGACGACGATCCGACCCTGGTCGGTGACCTCCAGCCCGCCGGCGGCGGCAAGGGGGTCGACCGCGAACCCGGCCGTCCAGACGGTCGCATCCGACGCCAGGACGCTGCCGTCCGCGCACAACACCCGCGCCGCCTCGACAGCTTCCACGCTGGTGTGCTCCAGGACGGTGACGCCCAGCCGGTCGCAGGCCCGGCGCAGGTGGCCGCGGGCCCCGGCGGACAGCCGGGCACCGAGCTCGCCGCGGGCGATCAGTGTCACCGACAGCCCGGGCCGGGACTCGGCGATCTCGGTGGCGGTCTCGATGCCGGTCAACCCGTCGCCGACCACCAAGGCATTCCCGCCTTCGCCCCGCCCACCCAGACTGTCCAGGCGCTCGCGCAGGCGCAGCGCCGAGGGCCGGGCGGCGATGTCGAAGGCGTGCTCGGCCGCGCCGGGGACGGCGCCGTTGTCGCCGTGGCTGCCGAGCGCGTACAGGAGTGTGTCGTAGCCGAGTTCGCCGCCGCCGTTCGCGTCGGCCACCGTGACGACCCGGCGCTCCGGGTCGACGGCGGTGATCCTGGCCAGGCGCAGCCGTATCGCGGTGCCCGCGAAGACGTCGGCGAGTTTCGGGGCGTCGATCTGCCGGCCGGCGGCGAGCTGGTGCAGCCGCAGTCGCTGGACGAAGTCCGGCACGGCGTTGACCACGGTGACCTCGACCTCCGCCGGGGACAGCCGGCGCGCCAGGTTCCCGGCGACGTAGGCCCCCGCGTAGCCGGCGCCCAAGACGACGATGCGGTGCTTCATGTCTCGCTCCTGTCAGTTCGCTTGCTCTTCGTGAGTTGAGCGGGACAGCGCCCCGATTCCTGACAGGAACTGCGTGTGGCGTGGGTCACAGGGCGAGCAGGAGCACCTCCCGGGAATGACCGCGGCGGCGCACAAGCTCCGCCGGGTCAGCACGGTGCGGCTGCGGGCAGGGGCGGTGCGGCCCCTGCAACACAGCAGCGAAGCGGGGTCGACCGCTCAGCGAACAGCACGTCCGGTCGCACGCGAACCGTCGCACCCGCACGGCAAGGACCATGCGTCTGCCGGCCCTTGATCCTCACGGTGCGGCGAGGGTGGTGAAACGGACAGTCGTGGCGCGACCGTCCTTGAGCACTGCAACGTCGGCGGGTGTGATGCCGATGCGGTCGGCGAGTTCACCCACCGACATATTTCGCTTGGCGAGCATGACGTTGATGTCGACGGCGATCGGCACCAGCCCACCTCGTTCAGCTCGGCCTCCGTCACGAGCACAGTCGGGCTGCGCTCCTGCCGCTCTGTGACTCATGCCACTCGCAGTTCCTGTCAGGAATCGGGTCGCTGTTCCGCTCAACTCCCCGAGAGCAAGCGACCCGAAGAGAGGACCTGGGCGTGCGGCCGGCCTGCAACGTCACAGACCTGACCGCCCCAGCCGAAGCCTTCGCCGTGGGGCGCGGGGCGGTCTCCCACATCGAACGCCCCGATGGCTGCCGCCGACACCGACGGGGCCCTCGCCGCGGCACAGGGCGCCTCCACCTGACGTGGCCCCGCACCGGCTCACCGTGCCACCCCGCCAAGCGCTGCGCGGGGCGGTCGGAACCCTCCCCATTCACTCGGTGAACGGTTCTGCTCTGGCGCTGACTCCGTATGCCCTTTTGAGAGGAATCCTCATGAGTACGAGCCCTGTACAGGCGGTACCCGCTGACGGCAGCAGCGGTGGTGCGCCGCATGCGCGTCAGCTGCGCGCGATCCTGATCGCCGTGTCGATGGCGCTGATGGCCGTCATCGCGTCCGTGTCCGGACTGATCGTCGCCCAGACGGAGATGGCCGTCGACTTCGACACCTCGCAGAGCACGGTCCTGTGGATCGTCAACATCTACACCCTCACCCTGGCCGCGCTGCTGCTTCCGCTCGGCGCGATCGGTGACCGCTTGGGCCGCAAGCCCATGCTGGTCGCGGGGCTGGCCGTCTTCGGCGTCGGGAGCATTGCGGCGGCCGTGGCCCCGACTGCCGAGGTGATGCTGGCCGCGCGCGCCGCGAGCGGTGTGGGTGCGGGAATGATCATGCCCATCACCCTGGCCGTCATCACCTCCACCTTCCCCGAGGAGCAGCGTGGAAAGGCGATCGGCGTGTGGACCGGCGTCGCCGGAGGCGGCGGCGTCCTGGGCATGTTCCTGTCCGCCCTTCTCGTCGACGTCGCCGACTGGCGTTGGCTGTTCGTCCTGCCGGTATCCCTGGTCGTCGTGGCCCTGGGCATGACGCTGAAGTCGGTTCCCAACTCCCGTGAGCGCTCCGCCCACGCCTTCGACACCATAGGCGGACTGGTTTCCGTCGTCGCCGTTGCCGGCCTGGTCTTCGTCCTGCAGGAGGGCCCCGAGCGCGGCTGGACCGCACCGGCGACGCTGATCGGCCTCGCCGTCGGTCTCGTCGCCGCGGCCGGTTTCGTGGCCTGGGAACTGCACCGCCGCGACGCCGCGTTGCTGGACGTACGGCTGTTCCGTGACCGCGGCCTGTCCGGCGGCTCGATCACGCTGGTAGTGGTCTTCGGTGTCCAGGCGGGTACCCAAGTGGTCCTCTTCCCGTTCCTCCAGGCCGTGCTCGGCTGGTCGGGGCTGCTGTCCGCGGCGGCGCTGATGCCCCTGGCCATCGCGATGATCCTGTCCTCCAACCTGGCGCCCAGGCTCGCCGCGCGGATCGGCGCCCGCCCGACCATGGCCGCGGGGATCGCGCTGACCGGCGCCGGCCTGGCGCTCATGGCCCTGTTCGCCTCCGTCGACGGCGGCTACCTGTCGATCCTGCCCGGCATTGTGGTCATGGGCATCGGCATGGGCCTGTCCATGGTGCCCTCCACCGAGGCGATCACCCGCTCGCTGCCGAGCGAGAACCAAGGCGTCGCCTCCGCGCTCAACGACGTCACCCGCGAATTCGGCACCGCACTCGGCGTCGCCATGCTCGGCGCGCTCCTGTCGGCCGGCTACCGCAACGCCATCGACGACAGGCTGGACGGCATCCCCCAGGAGACCGCGGACACCGCACGGGAAGGCATCGCCAACGCGCTCGAGGCCTCGGGCAGCGCCGGCCCCCACGAGGCGGACCTGATCCACGCCGCACGACAGTCCTTCGTCGACGGATGGCAGCAGTCCATGTGGGCAGGCGTCGCCGTCATGGGCGTACTGCTCGTGTACATCGCCGTCCGCGGCCCGAAGCATGCCACCCCTGCGGCTGCATCGGACGAGGCACAGGACACCGAGACCGTCGCCGCCCGATGACCGCATGACCGATCGATTCGGAATGCTTCCGAAGTCGACGGAGGCAGATGATCAAACAGGCACGCGAACAAGGGACTTCATCGAACCGCGATCACCCCACGGA
Organism: Embleya sp. NPDC025285; assembly: GCF_055558835.1. Lineage (NCBI taxonomy): Bacteria > Bacillati > Actinomycetota > Actinomycetes > Kitasatosporales > Streptomycetaceae > Embleya > Embleya sp. NPDC025285. The sequence goes on along the minus strand of NZ_JBVHLU010000141.1, from coordinate 11,411 downwards.
GCCACGATCAACCTCGGGCGTTAACGGCTGTACGGCGGCTGCTACCCGCCCCCGGATACCACGTGCAGGCGTCTCCAGCCACCAGCGCACCGACCTCGAAAGCTGACACCGTGCCGGGGTCCATTCCATGCCTTTCAGCGACGCAGAACCGTCTCGCACACGCGCGAGGTTGTGCGAGTAATTGTGCGACCGGAACCCGGGGCGATTCGGGCACGTTTCGCGGTGTCGCCCGCTGTGTCTCATCCGACCGTTTGTGAGAGACCGAACCGGGGGGGTCGGATGCGGCCGGTGTCTCCCGAAGTCCCGTCTCACACAACGTTGTCGTTGGCTCAGGTGACCTCGTTGGATTCGCGGCGGGTCTCACGTTCCGATGCCGCCTCCAGCCGACGGGAGGTTCAGTCTCATCGGACCTTGACCGGGCTCACCGATGTTTGACGACCGTCCCGTTCGTCTCGTCGGAGTTCGATCACCGCAAACCAGGATGTCTTGTGGGTCAGGTACGGGAACACCCCGACGGTGGCCCGGCGTCCGGCTGTGCTCGCGCGGGTCGGTGCGTTCCTGTGCCTGACGCGGAGAACCCGGTCGGGCTGCCCACAACGTCGCGAGCGCTGCGGGGTGCCCGGCCGGTCGCGGCCGGGCGAGTCCCGCGGGTCGCTCGTTGCCGGGGGTCAGCCCGCCGGTGACGACACGGCTGACGGTTCGGGGGCCGGTTCTGCTCGGACGGCTTCGTTCCCGCGAGTGCCCCGCAGCAGCGTTCCGACCAGGACGGCGGTCAGCGCCATGAGACCCGCGGCCACGAACGCGATCACCCGCATCTCGCGGGCGAACGCCTCGAACGCGGCGTCGAGCAACTGCCGCCCGGTCTCCGGTGGGACGACGGCCGCAGTCTCCACCGCTCCACCCAGGGTGTCCTGGGCGGCGTGGACCTGCTCCGGCGAAAGCGCCCGGGGCGCGTTGTCCTGGAGGTGACCGCGGTAGATCGCCGTACCGATGCTCCCCAACACGGCGATGCCCAGCGCGCCGCCGAACTCGGCCGCGGTCTCGGAGAGCGCCGAAGCGGAACCGGCGCGCTCGGGTGGTGCCGCCGCCAGGATGAGATCGGTGACCAGAGCGAACACCGCACCGATGCCGAACGCGGTGACCGCGTTGGGGACCAGCAGGTGCCAGACGCTCGCATCGGCCTGGATCCGGGACAGGATCAGGTATCCGACGCCCGAGATGGTCAATCCGAGCACGATCACGTTGGGTTTGCCGATTCTCGGCGCGAGCACGGTACCGAGTGCGACACCCACCGGCATCACCAGGAACGCGGGCAGCGACCACAGCGCCGATTCCAACGGGCCCATGCCGAGGACGAGTTGCAGGAACTGCGAGGAGAACAGCCCGAATCCGACGAGCCCGAGCATCATGAGCCAGTTGGTGCCGAGCGAGACGCTGAACACCCGCGACCTGAACAGCGTGACGTCGAGCATCGGATGCTCGATGACCCGCTGGCGGTGCAGGAAGGCCGCCCCCACGGCCGCCCCGACCACACTGACCGAGACATACGTCCACGAGAAGCCGTTCTCGGCGATCTTCTTGATCCCGTAGACGACACCGACGACCGCGACGAGCGACAACACCGCCCCGGGGACGTCGAACCGGCCGGGCCGCGGATCGCGGAACTCCGGCAGCAGCACCGGGCCCAGCGCCAAGAGCAGCAGCATGACCGGCACGTTGACCAGGAACACCGAGCCCCACCAGAAGTGTTCGAGGAGCACACCACCGAGGATCGGGCCGAGCACTCCGCCGCCGGCGAAACCGGCGGTCCAGATGCCGATCGCGGCGCTGCGCTGGCCGGGGTCGTGGAACATGTTGCGGATCAGTGACAGCGTGGACGGTGCGAGGGTGGCACCCGCGACCCCGAGCAGCGCGCGGGCCGCGATCAGTGCGGCCGGACTGGTCGCGTATGCCGCGAGGATCGACGCGGAGCCGAACCCGACCGCACCCATGAGCAACAGGCGTCGGCGGCCGATGCGGTCACCGACGGTGCCCATGGTGATGAGCAGACCTGCGAGCAGGAATCCGTAGGCGTCCATGATCCACAGCAGTTCACTGCTGCTGGGCTCGAGGTCTGAGCTGAGGAAGGGCAGCGCCATGAACAGAACCGACATGTCCATCGACACGAGCATGCAGGGCAGGACCAGGACGGCGAGACCGATCCACTCCCGCGTGCCGGCTTTGGACACGGTCTCTCCGGGCTGGTCAGGCGTTGACATGAGATCCCCTTGCTGCGACACACACGACGGTTGCGTACACAATACGCACGACCACTTGTGACATCAACGCATTATCGATGCTGGTGCTTGCGCATTTCGACACGGAGCAGATATCGTCACGCCGGAATTACGTCACGCATGTCTTCGTGTCGAAACCGAGAGAGGCGAGCATGGCCCAGTGCGCCTGGTGTCACGCGGCGATCCCGACCGGCGGGCGGGGGCGCCCCCGCGACTACTGCTCGCGGTCCTGCCGTGCCAAGGCCTACCGGGCACGGCAGCGCCACCCTGCCGGCGCACCCCGACCGCCCTCGGACGGGCGGATGCCCGACACCTCGGCCGGCGCCGGTGCCGATGCCCGTACCGACTCCGCCGGAGCCGTAGCTGTCGCCGACGCCGCGGCCGAGCCCGGGACCCAGTTGTCGCTGGACCGCATCGTGCGCGCCGCGATCGCCCTCGCCGATGCCGAGGGCCTGGAGGCGCTGCACATGCGTCGACTGGCCGCCTACCTCGGCGCGGGCACCATGTCGCTGTATCGCCACGTCTCGGGCCGGGACGACCTCATCGACCACATGGTCGCGCTGGCCCTGGGCGAAGAGCCGCAGCCCGGCACGCTCCCGGTCGGCTGGCGCGCCGGCCTGGAATACACCGCCCGCCGTGACTGGGGCCTCTACCAGCGTCACCCGTGGATCCTCCAGTACGCCATGGTCGGTTCGCGCATGCGCTGGAACCACAACGCCGCGGCCGACGGCGAACGCGCCCTGAGCGCCTTCGATGGACTCGGCCTCTCCATCCACGAACAGGCCAACCTGCTGCTCACCATCACCGGCTTCACTCAGGGCATGGCCCTGATCCACGCCAACGATGTGGAACTGACCCGCCGCACCGGCCTCACGGACGAACAGTGGTGGAACGAGACGCGGCACCAGATCCCGGCGTCCGAGTTCGCGGACGCCTACCCCCGCCTGGCCCACGCGTTCGGCGACCAACCGCCGCTGACGGTCAACCTGCAACAACGCTTCGACGAGGGCATCAAGGGCATTCTCGACGGGATCGGAGCACGTCTGGCCACCCGCACCGAGTCCGTCGGGACGAGCAACGCGACCGAAGCGACCGATTCCTGATCCCACACGACGTTGACGCGGCGGCGGGCGAGGGTCCTCGGCGAAGCGCCGGATCCGGTCGCCGGAGCGGGACACGTAGTGGTCGATGTCGCGGTCGCCGGAGTGACGTTCGTCGAGGCGCAGATGCGGGCCGACACCGACCGGTGGCACGAGCGCCCGGCGCTGCCTTTCATTCCCGGCGGCATGGTCGCCGGACGGGTGAGCGCTGCCCGCGACGGGGTGGACCCGCCATTGCTGGGACGACGTGTCCTGGCCGGCACCGGCGGCACGGGCGGCTTCGCCGAACGCACGGTGGCCGAAGCGAGCGAGCTGATCCCGGCGGAGCCGGGTAGGCGCCGGCCGTTGCCGCGGTGTGATGTCCTCGGTGGTGGCGAGATGCGGCACGGCAACACCTGCCACGGGTGGTTGCGCAGCACGTCCTGCTGCTCGTCGGCCATCCGCCGGGACCGGTTCATCGCGACGGTCGACCCACGACGGCCACGACCGCGCCGAACGCGAGGACGGGCCCAGGACGACGACGATCGCCCGGTACTCCTCGGCCATCGGCTCCCAGCCAGGACCATGAACAGCCCGGCGATCACCAGCACGCCCAGGACCACCTTCGCCCCGCACCTCTGGCCCCGGATCCGCGCAACGACGCCTGCAACGAGCGCACGTACTCCCGCGCTCCGGCGCTCTCGAAAGCGGGCGGAGGCGACACCGCGTACCCGAACTGCCCCGCCTGCCGCGGCTCATGCACGCCCCCACCCCGTCCCCGTGTCCGACCAGGGGTATTCGCCGGGGGCGGCGCCGACGTGAAGAGACGCTGCGTCGGCAGCCGTCAGCCTGCGGTGTGGTCGGCGGTGCGGGAGTGCCGGATCTCGGAGGGCTACGACTACGGACCCCTTGTGGACTCGATCAGGTAGACGGAAGTCATGCGTTCCTGGACGAAAGACGGATGCCGCCCGCCGACGATCTCTCTAGCGTCGACCGGACCGATGTCGACCCGGACCCCAAGGATCCTCATGCCCGTGCCCTCTTCTCCCGCCGCTCTGCCGTGGTTTCGGCGAGCCCGCGCGGCCGCCGCCCTTCGCCTCATCACCGCTGGTGCGCGTCGACAGGAGCCCTGCGCATGCTGACCGACCGCGGCATCTCCTACCTGGTGAGCGAGGCGAACACGGATGACGTGCGGCGGGACATGGAGGTCATCGTCCGGGACCTGCACTGCACCACAGTGATGCTCCTCGGGGAGGGGATCCGGTTGATCGACGCCGCCCGCACCGCCCTCCAGACCGGCCTGGATGTCTACATCCGCCCCAGCGTTCCCGAACTGCCGCAGCCGAAGCTGCTGGAGCACCTGGACACCGTCGCCGAGGCAGCCGAGGAACTGCGCCGACAACACCCGGACCGAGTAACGCTCCTGGTCGGCAGCGAGTTCTCCCACACCGTGCCCGGCATCGTCCCCGGCCCCCGGTCGTTCCTGCGCCTGAAGCTCATCCTGCGATTCCGTCGCCTGCTGCGGCGCAGAATCGACAGGCGGCTGCACAGTCTGCTCACCACCGCCGTGGCCACCGCGCGGCGCCGCTTCGACGGCCCGCGCACCTACGCCGCCGCCGGGTGGGAGCACGTCGACTGGTCGCTGTTCGACCTGGTCGGCGTCAGCCTCTACCGCTCCGCCCGCAACCACACCACCTACCCGGACCGCCTGCATGCCCTGGTCCGCGACCACGACAAGCCCGTCGTCATCACCGAGTTCGGGTGCGGCGCCTTCACCGGAGCCGACCAGCGGGGAGCCGGTTCCTTCTGGATCGTCAACTGGTTCGCCACACCCCCGCGCATTCGCGGCGACCACCCTCGCGACGAAGCCGTTCAAGCCCGCTATCTCGGCGAACTCATCGACCAGTACGACGCGGAGGGCGTGCGCGGCTGCTTCGTGTTCACCTACGCCATGCCCGACTTCCCTCACCACGACGACCCCGACCTCGACCTCGACAAAGCCGGCTTCGGTGTCGTAGCGATCACCAGCGACGGTGAGCGCAGACCCAAGGAGGCATTCCACGAGGTCGCGCGGCGCTACCACGACATCGCCGCGAAGCAATGACCGAGGGAGACGAGGAGGCCCCCGTCGCGGTGCCGGCCCCCCTTGTCCTCTCCTGACACCAGCGAGACACCGCCCGATACGTGACGCAACCCCTATACGCCGACGGCGTCGCCTCGCCCGTCGATACCGAACGCGGCCTCGCCGCCCGCCTGCGCTACCTCACCGCCTCCGCGCCGGCTGCGAGGCGATGGACAGCGCCGCCCGGTGCGGTCAACGGTGACGACAACGGCGAGTACTGGCACCTGACGACCGGGGACGGTGTCAGTACTACTTCGGTGTCAGCCACAAGCCGGTCGGCAACAACCAGGACGCCGCCACGAACTCGACGTGGTCCGCGCCCGCACCTCCGTGCTGATCAGCATCCACTGTTGCGAGGAGTCCCGCCGGTTCTACGACCGCGAACGGGCCGGGGGCAAGCCGACACACCCGGGCCGCCCTCGCCCTCGCCCGCCGTCGTGTCAACGTCCTGTGGGCACTGCTTCGTGACGGACGGTGCCACCAGCCCACACCACCCATCTCCCTCGCTGCTTGACAACATGATCAGGAATCGGCGGCCAGGGAGTCGAAGTAGGGCTTCTGTGCGGGGTGGTAGTCGTCGAATGCGGGCAGGGGGGTGTTCGCGTGGGTGGCGGCGAGCATGTCGAGGTAGTACTCCCAGCCGGGGCCGATGTCGCCGATGCCGTCGGTTGTGGCCAGGTGGTGTGTGAAGCGCAGCTCGGTGGTGCCGTCGGCGGCGGCGGTCAGGAGCAGTTCGATGTGCCAGTCGCCGAACGTGTCGGATGCGGAGAGTGCGAGCCGGGTCGGGGCGTCGCACGCGTCGATGCGCATGTCGGTCCAGGGGGCCTGGTCCTCGAAGGCCGGCTGGACCTTGATGGTGTGGCCGGGGGCGGCCTCACCCTTCCAGCGGCCGTACCAGCGTGCGGTGCGGTCGGGGTCGGTGATGGCGGCCCAGACGTCCTCGACGGGGGCGCGGAAGGTGCGGGTGAGAACCAGGTCGACGCCGTTGTCGACCCGGTGGAGTCGGCCGGTGGGGGTGGGGATGTCGGTCACGCGGTCTCTGCCTTTCCATGCGCGGTAGGGGCTGCGGAAGCGGGTGGTTCGGCGACGCGGCCGGGAGTTCCCGCGGCTGCGCGGCGCTCGCGGCGAGTGCGGTGAACCTCGGTCTCCAACGCGTCGAGGCGGCTTTCCCAGACCGACGGGCGGGCGAACCGGGCGAGCCAGGCCGCGAGTTCGTCGAAGCGGTCGGGCTGCACGACGTAATAGCGGTGCCGTCCGACGAGTTCGTCGCGGACCAGGCCGCTTTCCCGCAACACGCGCAGGTGGCGGCTGACGGCCGGGCGGCTGATCGCGAAGCGGTCGCTGATCTCGCCGGCCGACAGGCGCGCCTCGCGCAGCAGCACCAGGATCTCCCGGCGTACGGGGTCGGCGATTGCTCCGACTATCTCGTCCACCCGAAAAGCGTAACTTGATGGTTACGCGTATCGCAAGCGCCGGCATCCCCCGGCTCGCTCCTGTCGGCCCGCCCATCCCTCCGGCGAGAACGGTGCTCCCGGGCGGAGGTGCTCCGTCGGGGGATGGCAGCCTCGGGCGAGGGCGGTTCGCGTTTCTCGGCGCGCCCGCGTGGTGCGCGCGGGCCCTCGAGCGTGGTGGTTGCGGGTTGTTCCTCGCCGATCCCGCCGTTCCCCTCCGCCGCGCCGTGGCCGGCCCGGCTCAGGTCGAACCTACCCGCCACGAGTGGTCCGCCGGTGCCTGCTCGACCGGCGCCCCACGAAGTTGCCGCCTTCGTCGCCGGTCGGCTGTGGCGGGAGGCATCGTTGCCGCACGCCGACCACACAACTCAGCGCGTCAAGACCTCCGCCAACGTCTCCCCGCCGCAGGTCAGGGCATCGATGCCGGCAAGAGGATCCACCTCCGAGGCACGATCATCTGGATCCGCAGCCTTCACCCCCGCCGAATAACTGCAACTCCGTACAGGCCCTGGTCAGTCATCGCTTGCACCCGGCTGATCGTCAGTGATGTTCGTGAGCAGTGTGGCGTGCGCCGCGATGACCTTCCAACCTGTTTGCTCATCGCGAATCCACGTCCGGGTGTAGCGCATGCGGGCAGCGAATGGCTGACCGCCGACAGTTCCCTCCAACACGCCGAGGAACCAGGTGACACCGGCGGTCGGGGTGGCCAGCACACGCAACTCCTCTTCTTGGACACGGTGCAGCACTTGGTGCCCCGACTCATGCGCATCGAGATCATCTTGCTTGGAGTAGATCTTCCCGTCCGGACCGCTGAACCAGACGGCATCGTCGATCAGCCCCGCCAGTTCACCGACGTCGGAAGCCAACTGGGCAGACTGCAGCCGCCGCTCGGCAGCGCGGAGTTCTTCGGACAAGTCGTGGTTCACATTGTGATTCGGCATGATCCCATCATGGCCCCTGCGATGAGGGCACCACGCTGGTGAGCTCCAAAGTTCCCGTGCGGCTCGGCAATTGTCGCGTTCGTGCACGCCAGGTCGTGATCCAGCCGACGAGAATGCACGGCAAGCCAGGCCGCCCAAAGTGCCGCACGAGCAGCAGTCACTCGATCAGGCGTCATGATGCGTCGTCGTCGCTGTCGGACCGTCACGCGTCGCGCAGCGGCCGCAGTCCGCCGCGCGGTTGTGATGCCGCGAAGCTGTAGCGGCCCGGGCAGCCGAGGTTGGCGTGCTTGAGGGGCGACAGGCGCGTCACATCCTCGTCGTGTGCTGCACGCCGCGCTCGAACGGCAGTGGCTCCACGAACTTCCGCCCTACCCCACACGCATCGCCCTTCGCGACGTCCGCGAACGTCGCCACACCGCGATATCGACGGACTTGGCCGAGCCGAGCCCGAAAATCGTAAGGACAGCCGGACAGGGAGACAGCCAAGAGGTCCGGGGAACCGCACCCGGATCGCCGAATTCGACGCGCCGGGCATGGTCTGGGACGCCTAAGAACAGGGCCGGCGGGACGCCCTCACCCACGCCCGCGAATACGCCCGACTCCACGGCGACCCCCGGCCGCGCCGGTCGACGCAACCATCGAGGGCCTCCCTATCGGGCGGCAGCTGCACAAATGGCGCCAGGGCAACGGTGAAACGCACCCGGCACGCGCGGAGCAGCTCGCCGCCATCGACCCCGAGTGGAACCTCCGGCACCGGTCGACCGATTGGCAGCGCCACCTCAGCTCCCCAGGGGCCGACCATTTGCAAGGGTGCGGCGGCCTGTGCGGCCGGCGACTCGGCGGCGGTGAACTTGGCGCTGCGGGACGGGGCCGCGCTCGGGCCGCTCGACGGTTCCGGGGTCACACCGCTGCACTTGGCGGCGGCGGCCAGGTCCGCCGAGGTCGTCGCGGCATTGCTGGGAGCGGGCGCGGACCCGAGGGCGGCGACGACCGGGGAGGTCGCCGCCGGGCGGTGGTTCGCCGACTGGGGCGACGTCTTCGCCGGCTCCACGCCGCTGCACGTCGCCGTGGACAGCCTCACGATGGGCAGCATCCCGGACCCCGCCGTCGTACGGCTCCTCATCGACGCCGGTGCCGACCTCGGCGCCGTGGACTCCGGCGACGACACCCCGCTCGGGGTCTGCTTCCAGTGCCTGACCTTCGACGAGGACCTGAGGACGGCTCAGACCGAGTGCGTCCGGCTGCTGCCGGCGGCCGGCGCGAACCCCGACATCTCCCTGTCGTCCGAGGCGACGCCGCTGTCGCTCGTCGATGGGAACTCCGAGAGCGAGCGGGTGCTGCGGGAGCTGCTGTGGGACGCCGGCGCGGTGCCGCCACCGCCGGCCGGCGGCCCTGGCGAGCGCGTCATCGAACAGCTCGGACGGCTCGGCGGGCAGGCTCCCTCACCCCGGATCCGCTACCACCCAACCCAGCAGCCCCGGCGCAACACCGCACAGCACCATCGTCAGGCCCGGCGCCCGATCAGCACCCCCACCCGAAAGTCGCGAGGAAAACCCGACAGGAACCCGAGAGGCACCACAGGAACCGCCGCACCCGCGACACCGGTTCGGCTTCAACCGCGCCAAGACCCGCCGACCGTGCATTCCAAGCCTCACCCGCCGAGACGGTCGTCGAAAGGACGAGAGGTCAGGAACGACACAAACAACCTCCAAGCACGGCTCCTACGCACGAACACACAGCCAACCGATCGCCACATCACATCAAGATCAGCATCCTCGAGGCGACCTCACCCTCCGCCCACGGGTTTCCCAACGGAACCGACCATCCGTCCCAGATTCCGCAAAACCACAGGCCACAGGCCAGACACGGTCGAGCAAGACAGCAAAACCCAAGCCACGCGGCCAAGATCCGAAGTGGCCTGGCGATCCCGCGTCGCCGCTGCACTCACCCGCGTCGACGTCGGCCGGCTGCTTGTCCCTGATGAAGCGGGTCAGGTACGGCGTGCCTCACTGGTCGGAATAGCTGACATCACCGACGGTCCAGGCGCCGATGTCCTTGATCGCGACGCGATACATTCCACCCGTCTCGGGGATCCCGAGGCTGCCCTGCAGGACCCGGGCAAGATGAAAGTGCAGGTGCGTGGGCGCGGTGCCGCGGTCGGGTCGGCCCGGCGTCCGGTCCACCGCGAAGACGTCGGAGAAGGGGCCGAGGCGGTCCGAGTTTCTCAGGACCTCGGACACGCGCTCCCGCCACACGGCTTCCGGGGCCAAGCGGCCGGTGATGACGGCTCCGCCGACCACCACGGTCAGTGACATCTGATTGCTTTGCTCGGACTCCACCATGGCGGAGATGTCCACGAGCAGTTCGTCAGGGTTCGACATGGAAGCCGATTCTATTCGGCACTCCGTCCAGGCGCACCGGTGGGACGCAGAACACCATCGACTGGAGCGAACACAGCAAACCCGTCACCGTCACGCCCCCGCCCCCGACACCGACACCGACACCGACACCGACACCGTCGTCAACCTCCCCGCACTCACCGGAGAAACCCCCACCACCGGTTGACCCCGAACCAGCCACCCCACGCCGTTCTGCGGCGGTGCATGAGCGATGACCTCGAAACCCTGCGCAAGGTCGGCGCGGTGAACGGCTCGGACACGGCGTGGCGACGGCGTGGCGAGAGGTCGGCCGGAGGCTCACCCGCCCGTGCGGTCACCTCGACGGTGCCGTGGGGCCGCGGATCGTGGTGATGCCGCGGGTGGCCATGACCACGACGGTGCCCCGGTGGCCGGTGTCGGGTGCCAGGACGTCGCTGCCGGTGCCCAACGCCTTGGGGCGCGAGGGCAGTTCCGCAACGAGGTCGGGCCGGACGGTGGAGTTGGTGTGGGGCAGGAGTCGGTCGGCGGGGCCGCCGAGGCGCAGGGTGGTGTGCTCGGCGAGAAGGTCACCCATGGTGAGCCTCCGGATGGTGGGAGGCAGGTGGTGGCGAGGGTTTTGCGGGCGAGGGTGCGCAGTGGGTGGGGGTGGGGCCCCGGCCCTCCAGCCACTGGGACAACTTCTCCTTGACCCGGTACGCCTCCTCGTCCGTGCGGCACAACACCGCGAGGAGAGTCGGCGGCGGAAATCGCACCCGCCGCCGCTCGCAGAACCGTGCAGAACCTCTCGGCTCATGGCTCCCATCGCCGAGCCATCAGGTTTGAGGCCGAACCGCCAATTATCGCGAGTTCGGCGCCGACTACTTCACCAAACGCCACCCCGCTCGCGTCATGCGCCGCATGGTCGAGGAAGCCAACAGCCTCGGGCCGACTGTCCGCTTCGACCCCATCGTGGTTGCCTGACCCGCACAAGTGCACCGTATTTTCGTGTCAGAACCGCATTCATTGGTACACCGACAATTGCGGTCACAGACGCGAGATCCGCAGGACCAAGGGGATGCGCTGGCCCAGGGGGGGGGGGGGGGGGGGGGGGGGGGGGGGGGGGGGGGGGGGGGGGGGGGGGGGGGGGGGGGGGGGGGGGGAGGGAGGGGGGGGGGGGGCCCCCCC
>NZ_JBVHLU010000140.1:0-23004 GCF_055558835.1 Embleya sp. NPDC025285 | reverse complement strand
TGAACTGCTGTGTATATCTTGGCGGCACGTGCTTTCTCTTTCCGGTTACCTGCAACCCTACGCGGGTCGCTGTCCGGAAGATCAAGGGCACCTCAGTGTCACCTTGCGAGGAGACCGGGCCCCGGCCGACGACTGACCGCCCGTGGCCTTGCCAACCGCCCTCGGGGCCCCGGCCGGTACGGCTGTGTGCGCGCTGCCGCACCACCCGACCGGGCCGCGAGAGCGGCGAACTCGTCGCCGACGACTGGACCTGGGAATTCCTCGAACGTGATGTCACCACACTGGGCAGGGACCACCGAGCCGGCCGGTGGCTGCCCCACCGCAACGAACTCCACCGGGCAAGGAACCTGCGCGCGGTGGCCCGGACGCGAAGCGTCGTGGATCGGGCCCTGCGCGACGCCGGCAAACGTGCGCTCCGGACGCCCGATCCGCGTCGTCGAACCCCTGCCGCGCCTGCTCGCACTCGCCGACGACGGCGACCGCGCCCCGCGCCGCACCGACTCCTGGACCTCCTGGCGGTCGGGCCGAAGTAGCGCGGTGGGCAGGGTTATTCGACCGAACCTCTCGCCCGGGCGACGCCCGGCCGCTGGGCTCACCCGGACGGGCCGTCCATGCGGGGTCGATTCCCCCTCGTCCGGCGACGGCCAGGTCCGGCGCCGGCCGCGCCGGGGTCGTCCCGTTGCCCCACCACCCGAAGCGCACAAGGCAGGAGCCGGCGTCTTGGGCGCACCTCCCACCGCGCAAGGTATCCCACGGCAGGGCGCCAAGGTCCCGGACGAGCAGCGGGGGTGAGCCCGGACGAGGACGACCGGCCGCCGTTCGTCCCCGTCCGGGACACGATGCGCCGATAGGCGCAAGGGTTCACGGCCGTCGACCCGCAGGAACGGCCACCCGGGATACCGGCGTTCGGATGTGGCGCCTTGCGGCACGTGGGCGGGCGTGGTTCAGGGTGGAGGTTTGCGGACTTGGCCGGGGGTGGATCGTCGGGGTGGTCGGGTGAGGGTGATCTGGCGTACGAGTTGGTGCAGGCAGGCCGTGGTCGCCACGGCGGGCAGGACGGCGACGACGACGCCTTGGAGGGTCATGGGGGCGTGGGTGAGGGACAGCGTCATGGACAGGCCGGCGAAGGCGGCGACCACGATCCACGAGTGCAGTGCCCGGCGGCGGTGCAGGCTGGAACGCAGGATCGACAGCGAGGCCACCAGCCACGGCCCCTGGACCAGGACCGGCCACCACCGGGCCGGGCCCGAGGTGGCGCCGCCGGTGTGCCCCAGCGGCGCGAGGGTGATCACCGCGCCGAGTACACCGATCGCGGCGACCAGCACGACGCTGACGACCACCAAGGTGCGGCTGAGCCGGTCCAGCCGCCGTCCGCCCGTGACCGGGGGGACGGCCTGCGGCGGCTGCCGGCGATGACTGCCCGGTCCCCGGATCGGGGCCGGGAGCTCGACGGTGGCGGGAATCTCCTCGACCGGGCCGGCCAGCAGCCGGGCGAGATCGGCCTCGAACTGCGGGTCCCCCACCACCGCGAACGACGGAGAGAGCCCGTCGGGTGACACGGCCGCGTTCGACGTCGACCACTCCACCACGCCGGGAGACGACGCGACGCTCGGGGGAAATTGCATGCCGGGCGGGGGATACGGGTCGTATCCATAACCTTCGTACATGGGCCTGACTCATTCAAGGGATCGGGCGTCGCGCGGCACCGACACAAATATCGATGCCAAATACACATTTCGATGGTCGGCGGGCGGTCGGTCCCGGAATTCACGAACGGGGATCGTCCAGGACGTCGTCGAGTCGGCGCGAGTACTCCGCGACGATCAACACCATCGCCAGGGCGAACTGCTCCATGTCGGCGGAACAGTGACGAAGCGCGACGCGATGTCCCGCACGCTCGATGTACGCGTGCGGAGACCGTTTGCGGAACGTCGCCGCGCGAGGGGTGAGCACCCAATCCCCCATGGGAAAGGCGCGTTGGGCGAGAGCGGGAGAAGCCGCGGCGGACGCGGAAGCTCGGGGAGTCACGCCCGGCTAACGACGCACCCTCCCCGACGAAGCTGGTCCGAAACGGTGAACGGCACCCCGGATTCCTGCCCGTTTCCGGCCACGCGTCGCACATTTACGAACACCCGCACCACGCGACCCGCACCGCCGGGAACGCGAATTCCGCGCCAACACAGGGAAGCGGCACCGTTCACCCGAGGCACCCTTTACCTGCGCAACAAGAACCTCACGAGTCGGTAAAAATTCGGGACACCCACCAGCCGCAGCCCCATCCTCCGCCGTGCACATATTCGCGAGAACACCTTGTAACCCCGGCCCCACGCCGCGCAGGCTCGGCGAACACGGCGAACACCGCAAATCCTCGACTCCGTCGGCACGCTCCGCGACCCGGGCGAACACACCGCGGGATTCCCCGCACGTGGACCGCCGCGAACGCGCACGGGGCCTCGGTCGGAAGATGCGACCGAGGCCCCGTACTACGACGCCGGGCACAGCCCGCACAGCACATCGCGAGTGACTGTGAGGACCCGACGAAGCGCGCCTACCCGGCCGGAGCGTGGCCCACTCGACGACACGCCGAACCTCACCTGAAAGAGGCACCGGCGCGTGGGAGTTCCACTCACGCGAAGCTCACCCGCTCACGCCTTACACAACCCGGCGGCACGGACCCCGACCTTCGCCCACGAGACGGGCCACGGGCCGAGGCACCGGGGCCAAGGGCGCAGAAACGACGATCCGCGCCGGAAAATGTCTGCTCCACCGTCTTGGTGCGACATGCCCGTGATCGTTGATAGGCCGTACGGCGCGACTACGCGGGCAACCGCAACGGCATGAGGCACAGCGATCCACCCCCGAAGGTCGATGCCGAAACGCCGACGCGCCGGCGGCCCTGGTCGCCCAGGCGCGATCGTGGAGCGACCCGCAACCGCCTCCGGTTCGGGGATGGACATTCCCGAAAGCCATCGGCAACCACCTGCGACGCCCCAGCGTCCCGCCTTCGCGCGCTCCGGGGAGACCGCGCCGAACCCGCCACGCACCACGCTCGTCGGACCGCCCGTGCGCGGCCACCACGCACGACCCGGTCCCCCGCACCCCGAAGACCGGCAGGACACCCCGGTCTTCCATGCGCCGACGAACGAATCGATCACGGCCGGACGCGAACTACCTGGCAAACCACCACAGCGCAGGCGGGCAGCGGGCCCGGGCCGTGCTCCCGCCCACCCGGCGCCGGCGGACCCACCCCCGTACCCGGCCCCCGCACCGGAAGCCCCCGAACAACGGCCACCCAACCTCCATACACCGGCTCGCGCAGCCCGCCCGCTCGTATGCGGTCACGGGCCGCCACCGTGACGACCACCACCCGCGTCCCCCGCACCAGGCAACGCGCCGCGCCCTTCACATCAACCACGACCTGGGACCTGCCGAACCCCGTTGCGCGCGTCAGGCGCCGCCGGGGAGACGGGCGATCGCCAGATGGGAACCCGCCGATACGCCGGACCGCGTCCAGGAACCCTTCCAACTCCACCGCCGCCGCCGAGATCGTGTTCGAGGCGGGTGCGTCACGCCGCTGCCGTCGGCCTGCGGAGGCGAGCACGATGTCGGGTGGGCCCGTCCCGTTGCCCATGTGTGGCCACACCGCCGCGCCGTGCGTGAGTTCGTCGCGGAAGGTATAGGGAGCGAAGCCTGATCCGGGGTGCTTGCCGGTGATCAAAAGGTTGACGCGGTCGCGGCCGGCGAGCATCGCGGACAGGCCGTTCACATCGGCGGCACTGTGCCCCACCCGACCGACGACACCATCGATCCACCGGCCCGGCCCGGACGGACTTCCCGACTCGTGACGCGCGGCGCGTTGGCGAAGGGAAAAATGCCACCAGAGCCCGACGTTCCGTATTCCCGCCTCCGTTCGGGCCAGGGCCCCAGGTGCGAACTCCATTCGTAGTACTGGTAGTTTCCGGCGACCATTCTCAGCAAGGGGGATAACGTGCGCGGCCTGCGTCCATGCCTGACAGCCGTCCTGGCGGCGGTGTTTCTTACTGCGGGGTGCGGCGCGAACGACTCCGCCGACATCCCACGGGCCGAGAACGACGCCGCAGCCCCCGTTTCCCGAACAGCGGCCCCGTCCACGTCCGTTCCGACGGCATCCAAAGGCCCTCTCGACGGGGCCGGTAACACGCCGTCGTCTCCCGGAACCTCGACCGTGCCGAAGGGGTTCGACTCCACACGCGACGCGGACGCGGACATCCGTACCGCGCTGGCGACCGCCGCACAGAGTGATCGCGCGGTGTTGCTCGACTTCGGCGCCAACTGGTGTCCGGACTGTCGGGTCCTGCACAACCTGTTCCGATCCCCACAGGTGGAACCACTGCTGGCGAAGAACTATGTCGTCGTCCCGGTCGACGTCGGCGAGTTCGACCGCAATCTCGATGTCGCCGCCCGCTACCTCGACCTCGCGACGAGCGGAATCCCCGCGTTGGTCGTACTCGCGCCCGACGGGAGCGTTCGCACCGCCACCAACGACGGGTCGCTGGCCAACGCCCGCAATCTGGACCCGGGGCAGGTCGCCGCATTCCTGACCCGCTGGGCACGCGGCAACGCGGGGCGGGAATGACGACCCGCCCGCGCCGGCACCGGTCCGCCATGGCGTCGGCGTGGGTGGCGGCAACGGTCGTGGCGTTGTGCGGATGCGGATCGACGCCGGCCCCGGCCCCGGCCTCGACCCCGCTCACGGCAAGTGTCACCGCGAGCGGCGTCACCGTCACCGCCACGCTTCGCCCGCCACACGAGGACCGGCGCGAACTCGAGGTGACGTTCACCCCCCAACCGGGCTTCCACATCTACGGCGTCGATCTCCCGGCGGGGGGAATCGACGGTCTGGGGGTCCCGACCCGCATCGGGGTCCGGGGCGACCTCGCCGCCGACGGCCCGCCGGCGACCGGGAGTTCGACCCGGCTCCTGCGGCTGACGGGTCTCACGACCGAACTCCCCGTCTACCCGGACGGTCCGGTCACGTTCACCCTGCCCGTGCGCCGAACGGGCGGCCATCGTGCCGAGGTGGTCGTCAGCTACGGCGCGTGCAGTGCGAACGCGTGCCTGAAGCCGGAGGTGGACAAGGCGATCCCCTTCGACCTTCGCTGACGCGAACCGCCGTGCGCGGAGGCGGCATCCCTGGGCCGGGGCAGGCAAGCGCAGCGGCGCGCCCGGCGACGCGAGAGGCGCAGCGCCCGGACGGCCCCGGCGAGGCTGCGGGTATCTGCTCGAGGGCCCGCGCGAGCGGATGCCGAGCACGCAGGGGCGCGCCGGCTCACATACTCATGCCGGGCCCGGCGAACGCGCGGAAGCCGACCCGACTCGTCGACGTCCGAAGCATCGACAAAGGTCGAAGACCTCCGCTCAAGCCCGAGAAGTCAGCAGGATCGCTGCCACCGAGAGCACGAAGGCCGCGATGAACCCCGCCAGTTGATTCTGCACCGCACCGGTGGACAGATCGGCCTGGGCCACCATGCTGCCGATCGCCACTCCGGACAAGCCCGCAGGCACCATGAGCAACTGGATCAGCCGATCGTCCGCCCCGGGCTCCCCTTTCAGGAGCTTCCACCCGTTGCGCGCCAGGGCCACGCCGAGCGCGACGACGAACACGCCGAGGAAGACCAGCCACCCCACCTCGCCGAAGGAGCTCAGCCCCCACACCATGCCGGCCGCTCCGGCGCACCCCACGATCAGCCCGTACGCGATGCCGAGCACCCCCGCAACCGTTCTCATCGGACAACCTCCAGGACAGGACCGGCACTTGACGGCCTCGGCAAGCTATCCGCCCTGATCCGGGAAAACAGAGGGACTTCCCAACGCTTCGTCCCACCACCACGACGCCGATCGCCGCGTGACGGGTCCATCCGGTGCAACCACCCACGCCGCCATCCGTCCACCCCCGGACATCCGCACTTGGGGGCACCATGCAACGCATCACCCAACACGCCACGACCACCGACCTGGTGGTGGCGCTCCTGCTCACCGCGGACTTCGACGGCCGGGACGACAGGAAAGCCACCGTCGACCCGACGGCCATCCACCCGCCTGCACGACCACCCCGGCAAAATGCCACCGAAGCCGACGACAACGCGGTGGTCGACCAAGCCGCGAAGGTCCACGGCGTATTGCTGAATGCCCTGCCTCCGATGATCGGAGGCAGGGCGCTCGACTCACGGCGAACGTGGCCAGGCGGCCGGTCGCCGCCGTCGGCGCGAGAGGACCGACCGACGCGTAGGCGCGGGCACCCACAGCCCGGCCCTCCGAGGCCGAGCCTCCCGGGGCCAGGCACCCCGGAAGCGCCGGACCCGATCTCCCCGGGCACGCTCACGCGCGCCGCCCCTGTCCAACGGCGAAACCAAGCCGAACAAGACCGAACCAGACCGAACCAGACCGAATCAGGCTGAACCAAGCCGGACCGATCCGCCCTGACCCGGCCCGCGCCCGGGCTCAGCGCGCCTCGAACGCGCTCACCGTCGGCTACCGATTCCCGGCGTCGGCGACCGGGGCGCCATCGAGGCTTGCGGGTGCGAGGTCGTGGCCGGGCGCGACCGTGGGACGTCCACCCCTGCCGTCCCTGTACGCCTCGAACCGCCGCCCGGTGGGTTCAGGTGTCGACGAGGCGGTCAAGGACGCACGCAGGAGATCCACGACGCCGTGATCCCGTGGAAGAAGGTCCAGCCGCCCAGGCTGCGGGACTTCGGCGCCACCGTCGGCCCGCAGGGAAGCGTGTACCGGCTCGGCGAGGCCGCTCGGCCCTCCGCCGAGGTGCCGGGCCCACCTGTCGGGTAGCCGCCGAGTCGACCGGGACCCGCGTACACGCCCGAGGTCGGCATGCAGGGCCGCCTGGGCGACGGGGCCAGGGTCGCGTTCGGCGACGATCGCGAACACCTGCTCACCCTCACGGGTTAGGGGTCCCCGGGCAGCGACGACTCCGCGAGCTCGGCCAGGAAGTCCGCCAACACCGCGTCGGGGAAGCTCGTGCGCGGCGTGGCTTCGTGGAGTTGCGCGGCCAACGCGACGACGGCAGCGCCGGATTCGACGCGGCGCGACACTCGAGGGCGGGGCCGCGTGACAGTTGTGGGGAACCGAGGACGTTCCTGGGCGCTGGCCGACGACCGACCCGGTATCGGCAAGGCTGTCCAAGGCGGGCCACGTCGACTGTGGGACGAGGTCGACGCCGCCCCGCATGGCAGAACGAACTCCGCTTCCACGGCTACGACTTCGGCATCACTGGCGAACGAAGTCTGCTCGTATCCGAAGGCTCTCGCCGGTGGGGCTACTTCTGCCGCTCCAAGCCACGGAACACGGCGTGGGTGCCGGTCAGGCTGGATGATGGTCGGGGACGGCGCCGAGTTCGATGCCGTGTTCCAGCAGGGCTTTCATGGCGCACAGGGCTGTAGCGAATCCGCCGACGGTGTCGTTCACCCAACGCACGGCATCATCCCCCGAGCCCTCGAAACCGGTCTCGGTGACCTCGACGAACGTGGCTCCTGCCGTGTGTGGGGTGAACCGCAACTCAACGGTGGTCGGCTGCCCGTAGTTGCCCCATTCGAACCGGATCAGCCGGCCCTCTTGGACCTCCTTGACCCGGACTTCGGCCGATGCACCGTACGTCTCCCACTCCCAGCGCAACTCGGCCCCCGCGACCATCGGCCCGCTGCTCTTGCTGTACCAAAATCGGGAGGTCGCATCCGGGTCGGCGAAAGCACGGAACACCTCCTCGGCGGGCTTGCGAACGATCATGCAGGCGTATGCGACAGGGGCGCGCGAGAGCGTGAAGTCAGGCTTCTCCATACGGATAATCATGCACTACGGACACCCTTGTCCCCAGGATTCCGACCTTTCATCCAGGACCGCTACGGCGTTCGCGCTCAGTTCGAACCTGATCGGCTCGGCTCGCCGCTGGAAACATTGATGCCGTCATGTCACGACGCCCAAGATTCCGCAGCGAGAGCTCCGGTAGACGCAACCGGCTGACGCTGGTGCTTGCGTGGGAGACAGCCAGGCTGCCGAACCGATTCTGCGGGCTGCCGAACCAACGGGTCGCGGCCTGCTATAGCGCCTCGAGGTCGGGGACGTGATGGTCCGCCCAGGCCACGACGCCGTCCGGGCGGATGAGCAGGGCGCTGAATCCGAGGTCGTTGCGTGCCACGCCGCCGCGTACTGGATCCGGCCCTCCCAGCTCTTGGCCACACGCTGCAGCGCGTGGTCGCCGCTGAAGTCGAGGACCACGCCCCGGCCCTGGCGCAACAATTCACCGAGGCGAGTGCCGTCCTCGAAACAGAAGTCAGGGGCGGTGCAGCCGACGAGCGGCTGCGGGCCGCCGCCCAGGTCGTAGCGGTTGAACAGCCCGGTCGTCTTCCGGTAGGCGAGGGTCGTTCCGTCTGTGGTGCTCAGCAACTCGTGGACCAGCTGCCGCAGCGCGGGGGCGTTGGGGCCGGGCTCCATGGTGGTCACCTGGGCGCGTGACCAGTCCAGGATCGCGGCGCCGACGGGGTGGCGCTCACGGGTGTAGGTGTCGAGCAGGCCCTCGGGCGCGGTGCCGTGCACGGTCGCGGCGAGCTTCCAGCCAAGGTTGGCGGCATCACCGATGCCGAGGTTGAGCCCCTGGCCGCCGAGGGGGAGTGGATGTGCGCGGCGTCGCCGGCGAGCAGCACGCGGCCCTTGCGGTAGGTCGTCGCCTGCATCGCACGGTCGGTGAAGCTCGATGCCAGATGAACATCGGTGAGCGTCACGTCGGTATCGGTGATGCGGCGCAGGACCTCCTGGAGGTGCTCGCGGGTCAAAGGCTTGGAGCGGTCGAACGTGCCGCCGTCGAAGTCCATCATGCCCAGGTGCCCCTCGAAGGGCGTACGCAGATACATGCCGTTCGGCGTCAGGTTGAAGCCCAGTGGCAGCTCCTGCGGGTCGGCGAAGGTGACGCGCGCGACGTAGCCGGTGAAGAGCGGGTCCGTGCCGACGAAGTCGAAGCCGGCGAGGCCGCGCACCGTGCTGCGTCCGCCGTCGCAGCCCACCAGGTAGCGGGCCTGGCACCCCTGTCCGCCTGCCGTGACGGTGACGGACTCGTCGTCCTGCATCACGGTCGTGACCAGAGCGCCGCGGACGATGTCCACGCCGAGCGCGGTGGCGCGCTCGGCCATGACCGTGCCGACCGCTTCGAGGCTGGTCATGAACCCTTCCATCGCCGGGCTGGGCAGCCGGAACGGGAGGGCGGATACGTCGATGTCGGCCGCGTCCAGGCCCATGCCCGCGAAATGGCTCACGTCACGGGGGCCCGGCGCCTCGATCGTCGGCGGCCGCGCCGACCTTCTTCGCATCGGCGCCCGAAGCGTTGATCACTGCTTCGTCGCGGCGGTGGAACACCTCGGCCGATCCGGCGCTCAGGCCGCGCAATCCGAGCGGGAGCGCCTTGTACGGCATGGAACGGCGGTCTACTTTGGCGTATTTCAGACGTGCCGAGGCGCTTGTTCGAGCCCAACACGTTTGTCATGACCCACTCCTTGTTTTGCCCGGCTGCCTGCCGCGTGGAGCGGCGGCAGGCAGCCGGGACACGTGAGGTGGGCCGAGGGCTTCAGGGCACGAAGACCAGGCGCTCGCCGGTCTTCTCGGACCATGCCTGCGCGATCTGGGCCAGTGGCACGGCACGGGCCTGGACGTCGATGGTGCCCTCGGTCACCGCTGTCGCCAGCTCGGGCAGTTCGGCGATGAAGTCACGGGCGGAGACCGAGCCGATGCCGCTGCCCACGATCTTCAACCGTGCGCCACGCAGCGCCGCGGAAGGGATCGGGGCGGACTCGCCCGCCATGGAACCGATCTGGACCCAGGTCAGCGGGACAGAGCGGTCGGCACGGGCGGTAAGCATCGCAAGCATGGCGCCGGCGGCGGGAGCGCCCCACACGAAGTCGAGGACGACGTCGACCTCGGCGGCGGCGGTGATTTCGTCGAAGGCGAGCGCCCGGTCCGCACCGAGGTCGGGCAGCACCTCGAGGCGAGTGGTGTCGCGGCCGGCGGCGAAGATCCGGGCGGCGCCGAACCGCTTGGCGATCTGGACGGCCATGCGTCCGGCGCTGCCGGTCGCGCCGAGGATGAGAACGCGCTGCCCCTCACGGAAGGTGATGCGGCGGCGCAGGGCGACCCAGGAGGACATGCCCGGGTTCATCCCGGCGGCGATCCGGACGGGATCCACGTCGTCGGGCAGGACGACGCTTCGGCGTGCGTCGATCACGGTGCGCTCGGCGAAGGTGCCGAGGTTCGTGTCGTCCAGGACTGCGTAGCGCACGCGGCCCGACGGGTCACGCACGACGCCGTCGACGCCGGGCACCAGCGGGAAGACGCCGGTGGCGGAGTAGTGGGTGCCGTCCGCCTTGGCCCGGGTCAGATGGTGCAGGCCCGCCGCGAGGACGTCCACCACCATCTCGTGCTCGCCCTGGGCCACAGGCTCGGGGTGCTCGCCGTAGACGGGCGGCGCGTCGAACGCCGTGATGACCGCAGCATGCATGAGGAACTCCCACAGGTTGGTTTGTAATACCAATCACTGAGAGGATTGTTGGTAATACAAACAATGTCAAGTAGGGTGGCATTCATGGATCCCGACGACTCCACGGACGCCCTGCTGGACGGCCTGGTCCGCAGCGCCTTCCAGGTCATGGGCGTTCTCACCCGCATCGGCGCCGAGCACGACCTGTCCCTCACCCAGCTGCGCGTGCTCGGCATCCTGCGCGACCGACGCCCCCGCATGAGCGACCTCGCGGCCTTCCTCGGCCTGGACAAGTCGACCCTGTCCGGCCTCATCGCCCGCGCCGAACGCCGCGGGCTGCTGACACGTGGTGCCGACCCCGACGACAAGCGCGCCGTCGTCGTCCTGATCACCGACGCCGGACGCGACCTCACCCGGCGCCTGTACGAGGAAGTCCGGGACACCCTCGCACCGGCCACCGGTCGACTCGATCCAAAACAGCGCGAGCAGCTCGCTCGGCTGCTCGAGCCGCTCCTCACCCCTCCCCTGTCGGCAACGCCGCGTCCCGAGCGCCCGGTGCGCGGCACGCCCTGAGTCCGGGACCGCTGCCGGCGCCGGCCCGGCGCACGGACGCCGACACGCCCGAAGCGAACCTCGCGGACGCTCTCGACCGGCTCATGTGCCGCGCCCGCACCGGGCGGGCCACCCGAACCCAGCACAACCCCGCCGGCCCGCTCCCTGCACGAAGGGCGTGCCAACCAACGCTGCCCGTCGTAGGGAGGACGGTTGGCAAAGTTGATCTATTCGAACTATTGTCCGAATGAGAGGTGGTTTTCGGACAGGGGGGGTGGACGCGGGCGGAGGTGTGCGGTGGACGGTTTCGCGCACTTGCACACCGCGTCGGGCTACTCGGCCCGGTACGGCGCCTCCCACCCGGAGGACCTGGTGGCGCGGGCAGCCGAGCGAGGCATGTCGGCCCTGGCCCTGACGGACCGCGACACCGTCGGCGGCGCGGTCCGCTTCGCCCAGACCTGCGCGAAGCGCGGGGTGCGCCCGATTTTCGGCGTCGACGTCTCCGTCGCCCCCGCCGCGCCCGACACACCTCGCGCGCGGCGGCGCCGAACACCGGTCCGCGGCGGGGCCCACGTCGAACAACCCCCTCTGCGCGTGACCCTCCTCGCCCGGGACCGCGAGGGCTGGTCGCGGTTGTGCCGTCTGGTCTCGGCCGCACACGCCGTCGGAGGGCCGCCGGTGGTGCCGTGGTCGGCGCTGCGCGAACACGCGGGGCCCGGGTTGACCGTGCTGCTCGGCCCGACCTCGGAACCGGTGAGGGCACTGTCCGACGGCCGCCCGGACACCGCGGAGCACCTGCTGGCGCCGTGGCGTGAACTGTTCGGCGATGCGCTGCGCCTGGAGTGTCTGTACTACGGGTCGTCGGGTACCGGGCCGGGTTCGCTGCGTCTGGCCACTCGGACCGTCCAGCTCGCCGACCGGGTCGGGGTGGCCGCCGTGTTGACCAACGCCGTGCGCTACGCCGACCCCGACCAGTACAAGGTCGCCGACGTCCTGGACGCCGCCCGCCTGCTGCGCCCGATCCGTTTCCACCGCCCGGACTTTCTCGATCCGCGCGAGCGCTGGTTGAAGGACCCGGGGGCGATGGCGGCGGTCGCGGCCCGGATCGCGGACGCCGCCGGCGCCGGACCCGACCGCGCCCGGGTGCTGCTGGCACGGACCGCGGCGACCGCGGACGAGTGCCGGGTGGATCCGGTAAAGGACCTGGGTCTGGGCGGCACGTTCTTCCCCGAGCCGGCCGTGGTGGGCGCCACGGACGACTCGGCGGCGCGGGTGTTGCGCGAGCGTTGCGAGGCCGGAATGGTCCGGCGGGGCCTGGACCGCGACGAGGTCGCGATGGAGCGGTTGGCGCGGGAGCTGGAGGTGATCGGACGGCTGCGGTGCGACACCTACTTCCTCACGGTCGGCCAAGTGGTCGCGGATGTGCGGGAGATGGGGGTGCGGGTGGCGGCGCGCGGGTCGGGGGCGGGGTCGATGGTGTGCCACGCGCTGGACATCGCCACCGCCAATCCCCTGGACCACGGCCTGCTGTTCGAACGGTTCCTGTCCGAACGCAGGTCCTCGTTGCCGGACGTCGACATCGACGTGGAGTCCGCCCGGCGCCTGGACGTCTACCGCAGGATCTTCGAACGGTTCGGCAGCGAGCGCGTCGCGGTGACGTCGATGCCCGAGACCTACCGGGCCCGCCACGCACTGCGCGACGTCGGCCTCGCCCTGGGCCTGGCCGCACCCGACATCGACCGCATCGCCAAATCCTTCCCCCACATCCGCGCCCGCGGGATCACCACCGCGCTGGCCGAGTTGCCCGAACTGCGGCAGCTCGCGGCCGAGGCGGAGCGCCACGGCCCGCTGTTCGAACTCGCCGAGCGACTGGACGCGTTGCCGCGCGGGATGGCGATGCACCCCTGCGGGGTCATCATCACCGACGCCAGCCTGCTGGACCGGCTGCCGGTCCAACCCACCCCCGGCGACGCCTTCCCCATGGTCCAAGCGGCGAAGGAGGAGGTCGAAGCCCTCGGCCTGATCAAGCTGGACGTGCTGGGGGTGCGGATGCAGTCCGCGATGGCGCACGCCGTCGCCGAGGTCGAACGCACCACCGGCACACACATCGACCTCGACGACCCACATCAGGTGCCGCTCGACGACTTCTTCGCGTTCAGGCTGATCCAGGCCTCCGACACCATCGGCATGTTCCAGTTGGAGAGCCCGGGCCAGCAGGACCTGCTCAGCCGCCTGCAGCCGCGCGGCGTCCAGGACGTCATCGCCGACATCTCCCTGTTCCGGCCCGGGCCGGTCGCAGGGGGCATGCCGGAGCAGTACATCGCCGCCCGCCACGGCGCCGCCCCCACCTACCCCCACCCCGACCTGGAACCGGTCCTCGCCGACACCTACGGCGTCACCATCTGGCACGAGCAGATCATGGGCCTGCTGGCCACGACGACCGGCTGCGACCTCGCGCTCGCCGACGTCGCCCGCCGCGCCCTGTCCGACCGCGACCGCATGCCACAGGTCCGCGACTGGTTCCACGAACACGCCGCCACCCGCGGCTACACCCCCGAGGTACGCGACGAGGTGTGGCGCATCGTCGAGAGCTTCGGCGCGTACGGCTTCTGCCGCGCGCACGCGGTCGCGTTCGCCGTCCCGGCGTTGCAGAGCGCATGGCTCAAGGCCCACCACCCGGCCGCGCTGTACGCCGGGCTCCTGGAGCACGATCCGGGGATGTGGCCGCGCCGGGTGATCGTCGCCGACGCCCGCCGCCACCGGGTCCCGATCCTGCCCGTCGACGTCAACCACTCCCGCCCCGGCCACACCATCGAGCAGACGAGCGACGGTACGTGGGGGGTGCGGCTGGCGCTGTCGGCGGTGCGCGGCATCACCGACGAGGAATGCGCCCGCCTCGACGCCGGCCGCCCCTACACCTCACTGTCCGACCTGTGGCAACGCGCCCGCCCCGCCCTGCCCACCGCCGAACACCTCGCCCGCATCGGTGCCCTCGACTGTCTGCACGACGGACGCCTGACCCGCCGCGACCTGCTCCTGCAACTGCCCGAACTCCACCGCCGCACCCGCAGGGTCGGCGACGGCCAACTCCCCCTCGCCGACAGCCGACTCGACGCCACCGCCCCCAGCGGACTCCCCGAGATGACCACCCGCGAAGCCGTCGGCGCCGAACTCCACGTCCTGGGCATCGACCTCTCCCGCCACCTGATGGAACACCACCACCGACTTCTCCGCGAGATCGGCGCCGTCGACGCCACCCACCTCGCCGAACAACCGGCAGGCCGACAAGTCCTCGTCGCCGGCGTCCGCGCCTCCACCCAGACCCCACCCATCGCCTCCGGCAAACGCGTCATCTTCGTCACCCTCGAAGACGGCTCCGGCCTCGTCGACCTCGCCTTCTTCGAGGACTCCCACCCCGCCTGCGCCCACACCGTCTTCCACTCCGGACTCCTCCTGGTCCGAGGCAAGGTCCAGGTCCGCGGACGGCGGCGCACCATCGTCGGCACCATGGCCTGGGACCTCGACGAGATCGCCACCCTCCGCCGCGACCACGGACCCCAGGCCGCCCTCGACCTCCTCGGCGCCCCCACCCCACACCCCACCCCCGCCCAACCACGGCGCGTCCTCGTCCACGGCACCGGCGCACTCCAACACCCCTACGCCGACCTCCAACCCCCCGGCCAACGCTCCGCCGACCTCACCCGCTACGGCCACCGCAGCCCCGGAAGCCCCGGCTGACGGCCACGAGGGGCAGGGGAGCGTTCCTATTCCGTCCGGGACAGCTCCGGGCGTGCGGCCCGCGTGCCCGCACCGGCCCGGGCCGGTGACGAAGCATTTCCGGCCGGATCCGATACCGGCCGCCGCGCGCAGGGCGACATCCTCACCCCGCAGACCATGCTGTGGCCGGACGAGCTCCATGCCCCGAGGGCGTCGCCCCACGGGGCGAGGTGACGACCCGGAACTATCAAGAAATAAATCCTGATACTCCCGACGATCCAGCCCCAGACACGAGAAGGCCCGAGACCGGCTCGCCCGCCGCGCGGGCGAGCCGGAAGGGTCGTCCCAGACCGTGGCGTTCGTGTCGGTGGGCTTGCGGGTGAAGCGCAGTTACCCGCCCTCGACCTCGGCGGTTGCGGCGGGAAGGATCCGGCGCGCCCTGGCGAGGTTGGCAATCAGTTCGGCACGGGTCTGGTGCTCGTGCGCGACCCACGCGGGTTGACCGGGCCCGCTGCGCCACGACTCGCTGAGCGGGCTGCGATCGAGGCTGCCGGGCTCGCCCGTCCCGAGCGAGCGCGGCCGGCCACGCGCCGCCATCCTCGCCGGATGCGCGGCCATGGAACTCAGATCTGGTTCAGGCCGCCGTCGACGTACAGGCTCGAACCGGTGATGAAGCTGCTCTGCTCGGAGGCGAGGAAGGCCACGGCGGCGGCGATCTCCTCCGGGCGCCCGAGCCGGCCCAGCGGCACATGCGTAGCCAGTTGCCGCTTGAGTCCGGCGGCCTGCTCCGGGTCGGGCGCGAGCCCCGACAGACCAGGGGTATCGGTCGGGCCGGGTGTAATGGTGTTGACCCGGATGCCGCGTCCCTTGAGTTCGTTGGCCCAGGTCCGGGAGAACGATCGGGTGGCGGCCTTGGTCGCCGCGTACACGCCGAACGCCTCCGCGCCGACGTCCACGTTGGTGGAGCCGTTCAAGATCACCGAGGCGCCGTCGTTGAGCAGTGGCAGCGCCTTCTGCACGGTGAACAGCGTGCCCCGGACGTTGATATCGAAGAGGGTGTCGAAGTGCTCCTCGGTGACCTCCTCGAGCGTCACGAACGCGGCGACGGAGGCATTCGCGAACAGTACGTCCAGGCCCCGTCCCCGGCTGCGGATCGTCTCGTAGAGCCGGTCCAGGTCGGCCGGGTTCGAGATGTCGCCGATCACGGCGGTGGCCGCTGAACCGATCACTTCGACGGCCGCGTCGAGTTCGGTCCTGCGCCGGCCGGTGATGAACACGTGTGCGCCCTCGGCGGCCAGCCGCACCGCACTGGCCAGGCCGATTCCGGTGCCGCCTCCGGTGACGAGAGCGGTCTTACCCTCCAGTAGTCCCATGGGATCAGCCTCCTTCGACTTCCGCATCGATCGATGCGGAAGTCGAACGTAGCACTTCTGTAGCGATCGATGCGGAAGAGATAGACTGCGGGCGTGGAGACCAAAAAGAGCGGCCCGATCGGTCGACCGCGAGGATTCGACGCAGACGAAGCTCTCGAGCGCGCCGTGCTGGTCTTCTGGGAGCACGGCTACGAGGGCGCCAGCCTGGCCACTCTGACCGACGCGATGGGCATCTCCACCACCAGCATGTACGCCACCTTCGGCAACAAGGAGGAGCTGTTCCGCAAGGCCCTGGAGCGCTACACCGAAGGCCCGGGCGCATACCTGACCCGGGCCCTGGAGGAGCCGACCGCCCTCGGCGTCGCCACCGCGATTCTGGCCGGCACCGTTCGAACCACCACCCGCCCAACCCATCCTCACGGGTGCCTGGGCGTCCAGGGCGCCTTGGCCGTCGGCGACTCCGGGCGTGGAGTCCGTGACCTTCTCGTCGCCTGGCGCAACAACGGCTGCTCCTGCGTCCGGGAGCGATTCCAGCGAGCCGTCGACGACGGCGACCTGCCTCCGGAAACCAATCCGGGGCTGCTGGCCCGCTACGTCACCACCTTGGCATTCGGCATCGCCGTGCAAGCCGCGAGCGGTGTCGGCCGCGATGAACTCCAGGAGATGGCTGACGCCGCCCTACGCAACTGGCCGCTCTCCTGAGAACCGCCCGGCGTTCGTCTTCGCGCGCTCCGGCGCGGCCACCGGCGCCCGTCACACCGTCCGGTTCACCAAGGTCCCCCGACTCGCGAAACTCCTGCGGGTGCCCACGTCGGCCCACCGCGAGCGTGGCGGCCGCAACCAAGAACCGCCCCGACATCGCCAAGCGAACCGCGACGAAGGCCACGACCACAGGCGACCCGAGGAAGAGCGGCCCACGGCCCGACCACCCGAGAAGACGGGCTGAGCCCGACCCACCCGGGCAGTGCGGGCGGGCCGCACAGGACGACGAGACGGCCCCGACCGCGACATTCGTGCGGTCGAGGCCGTCCCTGTCGTCGCGCGGGCGGGCCGGCAGAGGGGGATGCCGGGCGCGCCCGTGGACGGGTCTACCGGGGTTCGCCGCGTCGGATCCCGTCCGCGATGGTCTCGATCTGCCGGTCGAACATGCGGTCCATGGTCTCCATCAACTGCGGGTCCAGGTCCGGGCGGAGCAGGCCGGGGACCAGGTCGTTCAGGCCGATGTGGCGGCCGGGGGTGTGCAGGCCCTCCAGGCGTTCGAGGACGAACGCGTCCAGGTTCGTGTTCAGCGTGCGGTTGATCGAGTCCATCGCGGCATCCGGCGTTCGGCGTGGTGAATGCTCGAGTCGGCGGTGCATCGCGCGGAGTTCCTCGTCGGAACGCGCGGCGACTTCCTCGCTGACGACGGCCTTGCACGGGTTGCCCTCGTCATTGATCCATTCACGGATGACCCACATTCGGGACCTCCAAGATCGGGATCGAGAACGCTACTCCGCCGGCCCGAGGAGGTGAAGTGGCCCGGGGTCGACCGTGATCGAGTTGTGCCCGGCATCGCCCGACGTCGCGGCTGCGGTGCCGGCGCGTCCCATCGGGTGAACGCATCTCCCGGGTGCGGCGCGGCGCGCCGGGCAGGGGTCCACCGGGAAACGATCGTGGGCGGCGTCGCGGCGTGTTCGTGTGTGGGCTCGAACGCTCCCGCAGACACGCCGCGGCCGGCCCCGCCCCTCGGGCACCGGCCGCGCCGTGCGTGAAAGAACCACCGCAGCACGTAACACGGCGCGGCTGCCGCGTCCGCTCCGCAGGTCGGGGACGGGGCGGCCATCCCCGCCCACTGTGCGCGTCGCGAATGCACACGAACCCTCGGATACAACCGGCCGGCGGTCCACGGGCGGCCGAATCCCGTGGAGGATGCGCGTTGGATCGCGAGGTCTTGCACCGTGTCGTCGTGCTCCGCACCGTCCGGTTCGTCCGCTGTCGCACCGAGCGGCACCTGGCAGGATGCCTGGCATGACGAGAGCCGGGGAGCAGGAAGAATTTCGTCAGGCGCGGTCGTTCGGTGCCGCAGCGGACGCCTATGAGCGTGGCCGCCCGCCCTACCCGCCGGAGGCGGTGGCCTGGCTGGTGCCCGAGGACGCGCGAACCGTGGTTGATCTTGGTGCGGGTACGGGCAAGCTGACCCGGGCGCTGCGTGCCGCGGGCCGGGAGGTCGTCGCGGTGGAGCCCTCGGTCGGGATGCGCGAGCAGTTCGCGCGGGTGCTTCCCGATGTGCGGGTTCTGGACGGGACCGGGGAGTCGATCCCACTGCCGGATTCAAGCGTGGACGTCCTGGTCTGTGCGCAAGCGTGGCACTGGGTGGACCCGGAACGAGCCGTCCCTGAAGCTGCCCGGGTGCTGCGCCCGGGCGGGCGGCTCGGCCTGGTGTGGAATTTCCGTGATGTGTCGGTGCCTTGGGTGGCGGGACTCGACCAGATCCTGCGTGACTGTGCCGCAGCGCCGACGGATGACCGGCAAGTGGAGGGCGTGGGAGCGCTGTTCGGGCCCGTCGAGCGGCAGGGGCCCGCCTCGGCCGGCAGGTGTTCCCAGCGATCCGGCCCCCACCGGGCTCGGGTCCGCGGCGGGCCATGACGACTCTGCGGTCCTCGTCTCAGAGTCCGAACTCGGCACGGGCGATGCCCAACGCGACGCACGCCTCACGGATGACCGTCCGCTCGCTCGGATCGAACCTGCCGTCCGCGCCGCCGATGACGATGCCGATCCGGATGACCGCGCGCGCCTCGTCCGGCTTCGCCCTGGCCTTCGCGATGTCCTTCATGACCTGTGCCTTGCCGAGCCGGAAGTCGGTCGACAACCGGTCGGCGTGGGCGTGGAAGCGACGCTGCAGGTCGTCCTTGTCGAACTGGCGCAGCGCTTCGTTGCCGGCGATCAGCTGCGCGACCTTCCGCGTCTCGACCTCGTCGATCGTCCCGTCCGCGGCGGCGACCAGCGCGCACATCGCCATGCTCGCGTCCCGAAACGCGTCACTGGTCAACTCCCGCCTCTTCGCGGTCAACTGCGTCTGCATGTGCCGGACGGACTGCTCGACCTTGTCCCACAAGGGCATGACGTCTCCGTACGTTTGCCGCGTCGCCGGTCCCGCGCGATAGCCGCTCGGGCGCATTCCATCCCGACCAACGTAGAGGAACACGTCGTGCGAATGCGGCGCGGGTCGCAGGTGTTGCCGCCCCCGGATCGCATCGGCCGGTTCCGCGCGAGTCCGGGTGGGCACACCGCGCACATTGGGCCACGCACGGGGTGCGGCCGGCACGGGTCCGGCACGGCGTGCTCACCCACCTCGGCCGCACCTCAGGCGTGAACCTCCTGCTGCCGGCGATGCCTACGAGAACCGAGAACGTTCGTGCCGCGATTCCGAAACGGGGCCCTGTGGATATCAGGGAGTTGTCCATGAGATCCGGGAACACCGTCGGTTGTGTCGCGCCCGGCCGGCCCGATACCGAGCACCGGCGTGATTTCCCCACATGCGCGGGAACCCGGAACCTGGGCTATCGTCCGCGCCTATGACGGAAGCAAAGATCACCATCGCCACGCCCGCGGATCGCGAACGGGTCGTGGCCTCGCTGGTCGCCGCGTTCCCCGGCGACCCGGTCTTGCGGTACCTCTTTCCCGACGATGTCACCTACCCGCCGTACGCCGCAGCGTTCTTCGGTCACCTCTTCGACAAGCGCGTACACAAGGAGACGGTGTGGACGGTCGGGAGCGGCGGGTCCGTCGCGATCTGGGAACCGCCCGCGACCTCGACGCCGGCCGCCGCCGAGAGCGGTGCCGTGGGCGAGCCCTGGACCTCGGTGCTCCCCGCCGACGCGGCCGCCCGGGTCCGGGCCTACGACGTCGCCGTGCACGACGTGCTGCCCACCGCGCCCTTCTGGTACCTCGGCGTCCTGGGCACCCACCCCGAACACGCCGGACAGCGCTGGGGCCACGCCGTCATGGCAGCCGGACTGCGGCACGCCACCGAGCACGGACTGCCGGCGGTTCTGGAGACCGGCAACCCCGCAAACGTCGAGATGTACCGCCGAGCCGGCTGGGAGGTCCTGGACACGATAACCGAGCCCCTGCCCACCTGGATCATGCAGCACAAGCCCTGACCCGCACAGGGTCGAGCCCTCGCACATTGCGCTTGCGGCCGTCGATTCTCTCTCCGGCGTCGATGCCCCGGGTTGCGGTGGGCACGCCGGGACCGGCTCCACCAGCGCCCGGCGGGCGTCGGACAGATCACTTGGATAGGCTTTGCACTGCGGGGAGTTCGTCATAACCACACCCTCGGCCCGGTGCGCGGAGTGCCGGCCCGGTCCTGCGGGGTGTGAGCACGCCGAGGGCCGCCGGAGACCAGGCCCCCGCCGCCGGAGCCGGCTGCCGAAGCCGAAGTGCATATGGGGAGCACTCGCGTGCTGCTGTCGGTGAGCTGGACTGGTCAGTCTGCCAGTCGGGCGAGGGCCAGTACGTGCGCGCGGTCGAGGGAGTCGCCTGCAGCGCAAGGGATGTCCGGTTGCACACCGGTGCCCTCCCAGTTCGTGCCGGAGACGGGGTTGATGGCGCGGCCGACGGGCACGGTGGCTTCCAGGTGTGGGTGCACGGTCCAGCCCTGGCATGGATGTGCACCGCCGCGGGTGCGCTCGCCGACGACGACGGCGCGACCGAGTTGCTGGAGGTCGTACGCCAACTCTTCGGCGGCGGAGAAGGTGCTGCCGCTGGACAGCACGTACAACGGCTTGCTGCCGCCGAAGCGCGCGCCGGGAACGTGCGGCAGGCTCCAGGACTGCTCGATGCGCTCGCCGCGGCGCCAGGACATGGTGTTGAGGTGGGTGCGCTCGTCGAGCAGGTAACTGCAGACGAAGGCGACCGTGTCCGGGTCGCCGCCCCGGTTGGACCGAAGGTCCACGATCAGCGCCTGGGCGCGGGAGGCCACGGTGAGCGCGGCACTCAGCGGCTCGGCGGCCCACTCCAGCGGAAACAGCATCGGTGCCAGCTCGACCACGGCGACCCCTCCGTCGAGCAACTGCACCCGGGGCGCACCGCCCAGCGAGGTGTCGAAGTCCCGGCGCATGGAGTCCAGGGTGGCCGCCCCCCGCTTCGGGGACACCGGGTCGACGTGGTGCTTCAGTCTCAGGTGTCGGTCGCCGTTGACGGACTGCAGGTCCGCGGTGACCAGCCGGGCGAGCTCCTCGGGGCCGTCGACGTCGTAGGCGCCCTCGGTGAGGCGTCGTTGCAGCAGGCCGGCGAGCTGCTCGGCTATGTCGGGGAAAACGTAGTGCTCGGTCAGCAGCCGGGCTGTCTCGTCGATGACAGGGGCGGGCGGAGTCTTCGTCAGAGTCGTCATGGCGAGGAGTAGAGCACTGCCCTTGCGAAAGCGTCAAGAAATTTAGACACTTTCGGTATGCGTGATCAGCCTTCCTTCCCGCCGCCTCCTGAGGATGTCCTGGAGATCGGCGCGCCCGAGCAGTTTGCGGCGCTCGCCCACCCGTTGCGGCAGCGGTTGCTCTTCGCCCTCGGCCAAAGGCCCGCCACCATCAGCCGGCTCGCGGCGCAGCTCGACGCGAAGAAGGGCAACGTGGCCCACCATCTCAAAGTGCTCCGCGAAGCCGGGCTGGTCCACATCGCCGAGACCCGCCAGGTCCGCGGCGGTACCGAGCAGTACTACCAACGCACGGCTCGCCACATGGTCGTCGCCGCACCCCAAGCGGCAGGCACCGCCGCCATGCTCGCCGCGTTCGCCCAGGAGCTGGACCGCTCACCCGCCGAGACCCTGACGATGCGCCACCTGCGTCTCAGCCCCGCGCAGGCACGAGAACTCGGCGAGACCCTCACCAACCTGGTCGACGAGGCCGAGGAAGATACAGAGGACCAGCCCGTCCACGGCGTGCTGGTAGCGCTCTATCAACAGGCTCCGCCGACCGGCACCACCGGTTCCGCCTAGCGGCACCAACCCCACCGGACAGCACACCTGGCTCACGCCGGACGAGCCACACCCATCGACATCCAACCTGGTCGCCCCAGATCAGCGCCCTGCACGCAACCATCTTCGATGTCGAACGACACGCACGGCGCGCCATCGCGTGCAGGTCGTCGCCCTGACGTCCGCACGGTGACCGACCGTTCCGGGGCACGGGCAGGTTGCCGAGGCCTGTGCCGTTGGTCGGTCTGCGAGGAGAATTCGTCGTCGCGGGAGTGCGAAGCTCGCGCGCCCGTCGGTTTGGCGATTGAGCATTCTGGCCCGGTCCACGTGGCCCGGCGCCCCGATGGTCGTGCTGCTGCACGGCTGGCCGGACTCGGTGTTGCGGTTCGAGCGCGTTCTGCCTTTGCTTGCGGACATGCACGTGTGGTTCCCGCGCTGCCGCGCTTCCCGTTCGCCCCCCGCTAACCCTGCCCGGCATGTCGGCCAATCGCATCGCCGGGATCGTTGCGGATGCTCTGGATGAACTCGGTTACTCGCGGTACACGGTGTCCGGCGGCGACGTTGGAGACACCGTCGCGGAGCTCCTCGCGGCCGAACACCCGGACCGGGTCGCTGCCCTGCACCTCACGAACATCGCCCCGCAACGTGCGCTCACGGCGGACCCCGCGAAGCTCGCGCCGGACGCGGCGGCCTACCTCGGCCGGGCGGCGCAGTGGTTCCGGACCGAGGGCGGGTACATCGCGGAGCAGTCGACGCGACCGAACACGCTCGCCGTCGCGGCCGGTGCAGCACCCGCAAGGCAGGTCCGTGAGGTGCCCCGTGTTTTCCGGACACGTTGACTTCTGTTGTTTACGCCGCCAGCCCGAGTTGCTTGTGCTCGTTCAGGACTTCCAGCGGCGTGC
>NZ_JBVHLU010000139.1:0-23442 GCF_055558835.1 Embleya sp. NPDC025285 | reverse complement strand
CCGGAACTGGTCGGCACCCGGATCCACAACCGGGTCGCGTTGTTGTCCGACTGGCACAGCTGGTGGGCCCTCGAACTCGACTCGCACCCCTCCGAAGCAGTCCGCCACCCGGACCGCGCACTCGACCACTACGCACCGCTGTTCGACCTGGGCGTGGGGGTGGACGTCGTGCATCCGAGCGCCGACCTCTCCGACTACCGCCTGGTGATCGTGCCGAGCCTGTATCTGCTGTCCACCGAACACGCCGACCGGCTGGCTCGCTTCGTCGCCGACGGCGGTTCGCTGGTCGTGTCGTTCTTCAGCGGCATCGTCGACGAATGCGATCGGGTGCACCTGGGGGGCTACCCGGGGCCGCTGCGCGAGGTACTGGGCATATCGGTCGAGGAGTTCTGGCCGGCCGACGCGGGCGCGGTGTTCCCCGTACAGGGGGTTTCCGGGTCGGGTGACGCGCCGCCGACGGGTACCGGCGACCTGTGGCGCGAGGACGTCACGCTCAAGGGCGCGCGGGCCGAGTTGGAGTTCGCCGGCGCCGAGTGGGCCGGCCGGCCCGCCGCGACCGTGCACACGCACGGCGCGGGCATCGCGCGCTACATCGCGACCCGCCCGGACTCCGCGACCATGCGCGGCCTGATCGCCCGAGCCTGCGCGGACGCGGGCGTCGAGCCGGTACTGCCGGTGCTCCCGCGCGGCGTCCAGGCAAGCATTCGCACCGGCGACGGGTACGACGTACTCGTCCTGCTCAACCACACCGGCCACGCACACGAGGTCGAACTCCCCACCCCACGCCGGGATCTGCTCGCGGATGGCCAACCGACGACGCGCCGCGTCACCCTCGCCCCCCCAAGCCGTGGCCGTCCTGGGCTCGCACCCCACCGAGCCCGCACCCACCACCGCCCCCGAATCCGCCTGACCACCCCACAGCCGCACCACACCGAACTGCCGCGCACCGCAACAACCGCACGGCTGCACCACACCGCACCACCGCGCACCGCACACAACCCTCATCCCTCAATCGAGGCAGGTACCGATGCATCGCACCAGGCACCGACTACTCACCCGCCCCGCCCTCGCCCTGACCGCGCTGACCGCCATGGCCGCCGGCCTCCTGATCGGCCCCCAAGCCGACGCGGCCGCCCCCACCGCACAGGCAACCGCGCCGACCACCTCCCCGGCGTCCCCCCTCGCCGCCTCCTGGACAGCTCCCCTGTCCGCGAGCGGCCGCTGGATCGTCGACGCGAACGGCAACCGATTCAAGCTGCGTTCGGCGAACTGGGCCGGCGCCCAGGGCACCTGGAACGGCTCGGGCGACATCGCCGACCCCGTGAACCACCACAGCGGCGAGAACGCGAACGGCATGCCGCTCGGGCTGGATCGGGCGAGCCTGCCCGCGATCCTGGCGGGCTTCCACGCGGTCGGCGTCAACAGCATCCGGCTGCCCTTCTCGAACGAGATGCTGCACGCCACCGCGACCGTGCCCGACGCGGCCGTCGCCGCCAACCCGCAACTGCGCGGCAAGACCCCGCTCCAGGTGTTCGACGCCGTGGTCGCCGCGCTGACCGCGGACGGCTTCGCGGTCGTGCTGAACAACCACACCGGCACCACTCGTTGGTGCTGCGGTGTGGACGGCAACGAGCGCTGGAACACCTCACGAAGCACCGCCGAATGGGTGACCGACTGGATCACCATGGCGAACCGCTACAAGACCAACAAGCGTGTGGTCGGCGCCGATCTGTACAACGAGGTCCGGCGCAACATCACCGACGACCCGAACTGGGGCTGGGGCAACGACAAGGACTGGCAGGCCGCGTCGCTGGAGGCGGGCAATCGCATCCTGACCGAGGCCAACCCGGATCTGCTGATCATCGTCGAGGGCATCAACTGGACGGGCGTTCCGGTCGACTTCCTGCCGCACGGCCGCCCCACGTTGACGCCGGTGCGCACGCTGTCACACACCCTGGTCGACCCGAGGAAGCTGGTCTACTCGGCGCACTTCTATGGGTACACCGGCCCCAACCACAGCGGTGCGTACGGCCTGGGCGAAACCCACGACGCCCGCTACCAGGACCTGACGCGTGATCAACTGTTCGCCGAGATAGACCGATCGGCGCAGTACGTGACCACCGACGGGCAGCACCACACCGCCCCGGTGTGGATCAGCGAATTCGGCACCGGCGCCGAGGAGAGCGATCCGGTCGCCCGTGCCTGGTTCACCAACTTCACGGACTACCTGATCGCCCGTGACCTCGACTTCGCCTACTGGCCGCTGGTCGGCTGGAAGGGCAACGGCCAGGGTGACTCGTGGGCCCTGCTGCGCTTCGACCCGAACGGCGTGCGCAGCGGCATCGCGGACGACCCGACCGACTGGCGTACCGCCGCCTGGACCAGGCTGGTCGGCGCGACCGGGCGCACCGGCACGATCGCCGCCTCCGCGCGCTGGAACATGCTCAATCTGGACCACGCCGACGCCCAGCCC
This sequence comes from Embleya sp. NPDC025285, assembly GCF_055558835.1. NCBI lineage: Bacteria > Bacillati > Actinomycetota > Actinomycetes > Kitasatosporales > Streptomycetaceae > Embleya > Embleya sp. NPDC025285. The sequence continues at coordinate 20,969 of NZ_JBVHLU010000139.1, read as the reverse complement.
TCGCTGCGGATGCGGACCCGGCCGGACTGGGACTCCGGCGCCCGCAAGGGCGTCTGCCCCGACGGCGAACGCGTCATCGGCCTGGCGCACACCGGCAACCGAGGATTGTGCACCGACACCGGCGGCCCGGACCTGTCCCCGATCGGCGCCGGCTACACGGTCGTTCGCGACGAGTCGTACGTGCAGAACGACTGGGCCACCGGCTACACCAAGCTCGAATGCCCCACCGGCCGGATGATCACCGGATACAGCGTGCGCGGCGCGGCCGTCTCCGCGATCCTGTGCACCCAACCGACTACAACGCTCGGCTCCTCGTCCCGCACGCTGTGGTTCGACCGGGGCGACAACCGACCGGCGGGCAACCCCGGCGGCGAGTTCGCCCCCGGCGCGTACAAGGGCCAGTGCGGAGCCGACGAATACGCGGCCGGCGTCGCGTACACCGGCCGGATCGGCTCGACCAGGACCCCCGACGCCCTCCTGTGCAAGCGCCTGACCTGACCCGACCGACCCACCCCGGCCGCGTCGCCCCGTCTCAGGGGCGGCGCGGCTGTGTCCGGGCGGGCAGCCTCCGGTCCGGGCGCCCGGGCCCTCGGCAGGCATCAGGTGGCCCCTCCCGGCACCCGCCCGCTCAGCGGGTCGGGGTCGGCGGCTGTGGCGGACCGGCGGGCGGCAACGTGGACGTCACCGGCGGCTCCCGCGTCCAGATCATGTCGGGATCGAACGTCACCGGCACCTCCTTGAAACCGGTCACCTTCCCCCGCGCGGCCAGATTGACCTCGGGGTCCACCCAGAGCTGCCAGAACGGCTTCAGGGTGAGCTCCTTGAGCCGAGAGAGCGGCAACGGCGGCTTCTCCGACGTCGCGACGGCACTGTTCCCCACGTACTCGGTCGTCTCCGTGATGGAGACCTCCACTCCGTCCGGACGCACCACCCGCACGGAGCGGGTGATCTGTCCGCCCAATCCATCCTTCCCGTTCCCGCCCATGTAGGTCGGGATCGTTTCCACGGCGTATCCACGCGTGCCGTCCGGTTCGACGATGGCCGTACAGCGGCCGGCGACGCTGTCCGTGTCGGGGCAATCGGGTCCAGTGGCCTTCGGGGTACTCGCCCACACCGACACTCGAAGCAGCGTCGTTCCCTTGCCGTTTTCCAACGTCACGCCGGCAAAGGCGCCCACCCGGATCCCCGCACCGCCCGACTTCGGGGAAAGCGCGCCTCCGACCGGAACCCGCTGCACGGCGCCGAACTCCGGCTGTTGCAGCAGTATCCGCGCGAGTTCCTGTGCCGAGACCGGCTCCTTCCCGGCCGGTGCGGAGATCCCGGATCCCGGATCCGAGGTCACACTCGGCGTCGGCGAACCGGTGGGCACCCCCGCCGCTCCCGACGCCACCCGGCTCCGCGGCGCGTCCTCCGTGCCGGTCGCCACCACCACGCCGGTGCCCGCCACGGCCAGCACCGCCGCGACGGCGGCGCCCATCCGGAGCCGACGGGCCCGCCGCATCCGCCGACCCCGAGCGATCCCTCCCGCGACCAACCCGGCCGGCAGCGCCAGTTCCGACGCCGCCGTCCGCATCGCGGCGGCCAGTTCCTTCTCCTCAGATCTCGGGGTTCCCATCGGCCTGCTGTCTCCTAGACGTCCGTTCGACCACATGTCCTACCCCACCCGGAGGCCGTGTCGGCAGGCCACCCGATGCCCTCTCGGATCGCGCGCCCGCACCGTTCCCGCCCGGCACGCCGCGATGCCCGCACCGCCCCACTCGGCGCGGTGTCCGACCCGGCGAGCGTCCCATCGAAGCCCGCCCCGCGTCGCACGCATACCCACTAACTACAACGCAGTGGACCCCGCGGCCCGTCACGTGATTTCGCCCGGAATATCAAGTACGGCTCATATCCTGGCGATCGCACGAGACAACCGTGACCTGCCGGCCCGACCCGGCGCCACGCCCCACCGGCTCCGGCGTCCACCAGGACGGTCGGCTCCCGCCGCCTTGCCCCGAGGCGACGGGATTCGGCCGCTCGGGACCGATGACGGCGCGCCACCGCGGGAGTCTTACCTGCGGACCCTCGACCGCGTTCCCGCACGAGAAGGTGGCCCGATGACCAGCCCGGCAAGCAATCTGCACGAACTCCTGAAGTCCCACGTCGACACCGGAGCGCTACCGGGCGCGGTGGCCCTGATCGCACACCACGACCGCGTCGACGTCCAGGCGGTCGGTTCGCTCGACGCCGCCGGCACCCTCCCGATGGGCCGGGACACGATCTTCCGCGTCGCGTCGCTCACCAAGCCGGTCGTCGCCGCCGCGATCATGACCCTGGTCGAGGACGGTCGATTCGCCCTGGGCGACCCGATCGGCCGCTGGTTGCCGGAGTTGACCGCGCCGAACGTGGTGCGTACGCCGGGCGGGCCGATCGACGACGTGATCCCGGTGACCCGTCCGATCACCGTGTTCGACCTGCTCACCTTCCGAGCCGGATACGGCTTCCCCTCCGACTTCTCGCTGCCGGCGCTCGCGCCGTTGTTCACCGAGTTGGGCCAGGGACCGCCGCGGCCGCAAGCGGTCCCGGACCCCGACGAGTGGTTGGCCAGGCTGTCCCGAATCCCGCTGCTGCACCAGCCGGGCGTGGCCTGGCTCTACAACACGTGCTCGGACATCCTGGGCGTGCTGATCGCCCGGATCTCCGGTCGGTCGTTGGCCGATTTCCTGGCCGAGCGACTGTTCGAGCCCCTGGGCATGGTGGACACCGGCTTCTCGGTGCCGGCCGCCGATCTCGATCGATTCGCGTACTGCTACCGCACCTCGCCGACCGGCGGCCTCGATCTGATCGACGCCCCCGAGGGCCAATGGAGCAGCCCGCCCGCCTTCCCCTCCGGCGCCGGCGGCCTGGTGTCCACCATCGACGACCTGCACGCCTTCACCCGGATGTTGCTCGCCGAGGGCGGCGCCGCCGGCCGGCAGCTGCTGACCCCGGCGTCGGTGCGCCGGATGACCACCGACCACCTGACCGCGCCGCAGCGGGACGCGTCCCGGCTCTTCCTTCAGGGCCAGGGCTGGGGCTTCGGCGGGTCGGTCGACGTCGAGCCCATCGACCCCTGGAACGTCCCGGGCCGCTTCGGTTGGGTGGGCGGCACCGGTACGGCGGCACACGTCGTCCCGTCCACCGGCACGGCGACCGTCCTGCTCACCCAGGTCGAACTCTCCGGTCCCACACCCCCCACCCTGATGCGCGACTTCTGGCGCCTCGCCTCCGGCTGAGCCGACGCCCGCCGGCTCGCCGGGTACCGGTCATCCGCGGGCCGGCGACCGGCCGTCGGCGTGCACCCGACGCCCGACGGCCGGTTGCCGGCGCATCGTGCCGCCCCGGCCCGCGCCGAACGTCGCCCACCCCAGGAATGTCTCGTCGACACCACGCGTTGGGCCACGACATGACGACACCGGACGCCGGAAAACCCCTCCGCTACACCGCCTTCTCCGCCGACCCGGCCGGCGGCAATCCCGCCGGCGTCGTCTTGGCCGCCGACGGTCTCACCGATTCGGCGATGCTCGCGATCGCCGCCGAACTCGGCTACTCCGAGACCGCGTTCCTCACCCGGTCCGCGGCGACCGACCCCGCCGCGCCGGCCGCCGACGCCTCCCACGTCTTCGACGTGCGCTATTTCAGCCCGCTGGCCGAGGTCCCGTTCTGCGGGCACGCCACCGTCGCCGCCGCGGTCGCCGTCGCCGAGCGGATCGGCCCCGGCGCACTCGTCTTCGCCACCCGCGCCGGCGTCGTCCCGGTCGACGTGATCGCCGAAGCCGACGGCACCCTGCGCGCCACGCTGACCAGCGTCGAGCCGCGGCATTCCGCGGTCCCGGCCGCCGACGTCGCCGAGGCGCTGGCCCTGCTCGGCTGGGTCGTCGACGACCTCGACCCGGCCATCCCGCCGGCCTACGCGTACGCCGGCGCCCACCACCTGGTCCTGGCCGCCGCCGGCCGGGCCCGGCTGGCCGATCTGCGCTACGACTTCGACGGCCTGGCCGACTTCATGCGGGCCCGCGACCTGACCACCCTGCAACTGGTCTGGCGCGAGAGCGCGGACACCTTCCACGTCCGCGACCCGTTCCCGATCGGCGGCGTCGTCGAGGACCCGGCCACCGGCGCCGCGGCGGCCGCCCTCGGCCACTATCTGCGGGCCCTGGACCTGGTCCCCGCGTCGACCACACTCACCCTGCATCAGGGCGACGACCTGGGCCGGCCCGGCGTACTGACCGTCGACCTCCGGGCCGACGACCCCCGGGTCCGCGTCTCCGGCGTGGCCGTCCCGATCCCGGACTCGCTCGGCTGAGGTCACCGACCGTGACCGGCCGCGGGGTTCGCCAATTTGTGCCGGCACAGGTCCAGACCATTGACCGCCTCGAAGCGGGCCTCCTAGCGTGATCGAGCGCACCCCGGTAACGAAGGCACGCGACTCGCGCAGGTCGCACCGATGCGGTCCGCACCCGGACCGTGTGGCTGCACGTTCGGATGCGGATTCGACGGTCCCATCGACTCGACGACCACGTCCCGCGGTACCCGGGCGGGTCGGTTCGAGGCCGCACCGAGCGGGTCGGCCAGTCCCGGCACGACTTCGTTCACGAGGAGAAGTTCCATGCGCAAGAGGACCATCCTGGCCACGCTGAGCGCGGCGGCGGTCGCGCTGCCCTTCATGATGCTGCCGTCCTCGGCCTCCGCCCACGGGTTCGTCTCCAGCCCCAAGAGTCGCTCCGCGCTGTGCGGCGAGGGCAAGGTCAAGAGGTGCGGCCAGATCCAGTGGGAGCCGCAGAGCGTCGAGGGCCCCAAGGGCTACCCGGCGGGCGGACCCGCCGACGGGAAGTTGTGTGCCGGCGCGGACGGCCGATGGGCCCCGCTCGACGACCCGCGCGGCGGCGCCTGGCCGACCACCACGCTCACCTCCGGCGCCACGTTCAGCTTCACCTGGGAGATCGAGGCCAGGCACTCGACCAGCACGTTCCGCTACTACATCACCAAGCCGAGCTGGAATCCCACCCAGCCGATCAGCCGCGCGCAGATCGAGAGCACGCCGTTCCTGACCGTCCCGTACGGCGGCGCCCTGCCGGCCGCGCACACCGTGCACACCGGCACCCTCCCGGCCGGCCGCACCGGCCAGGCGCTGATCTTCGCGGTCTGGGACGTCGCGGACACCGACAACGCCTTCTACTCCTGCTCCGACGTCAAGTTCTGACCCGGATCCGCCGGTCCGGCGGCCACGCCACGCCATACTGCGCCGCGCCACGCCGCCGGGCCGGCCCCCGAGGGCCGACCCGAGATCCGCGCTCATCCCGGCTGCCCCACCACCCGTACCCCACCACCCGGGCACCCCACCGCCCCGACAACGGCGGATCGTGGCTCACCGCCGACAATCCCGCATCACCGGACGCGCGATACCGCTCCACCACACCCACCGGCGCGGCGATGGTCGACGCAGCCGACATCGAGCTCATCTCATCGCCCACCGGACACCTCGGCCGCAACACCAACGCCCTTGCCAGGCAAGCGCGTTGAAGCCGACCATCGCTCACCTGATCGCGGCGCGGCACGAACGCGCACCCGGCCCGCGGCGCACTCGGTTCCGGCGGCATGCCGGGAATCGGTACGAACTCCCGCTCGGGCAGCGCCGCGAGTAGCCCGCGCGTCCGGATGCCGGGGCCCGGCACGCCGAACGGCGCGTCGGCCGGCGCCGTCTCGACGGTCCTCCCCGCGTACATCACCGCCGCCCGATCCGTGATCCGCGCCGCCCCGGCCGGGTCGTGATCGACCGGCAACACCGCGCGCCCCGCGTCCGCGGGTCGAGGCAACCCGTTCGCGGTCCGCGCAGGCCCGCGGCGTGCGCGAGCCGGTTGTCGAAGAGCTCACCGTCGTTGCCGTGGCCCGAGATCGGGCCGAGCGATTCGCGATCCCGGCCCACCCCGACCACGATCGCGTGTGGACCCTTCGCCTCGCCCGTCGAGGGCGCCGCGCCCGCGCGGCCCGCCGCCGCGAGGGTCGCGCCGACGAGCCCGGCGGCGAGTACACCGCGTCGACGGTCGGTAAAGGAGAGGTAGCGCACATTTCGTCCTCGGTCGTCGCCGGTGGCTGACGATGGTTGTGGTCGAGCCCGGGTGGTTACACATGGTTCGCACCTTGCGAGGGGTTCGTAATGGGCGAACCCGGCGCAGCCCATCCGTCCGGTCGGACACGCCCCGGGGGACGGTTGGTGGACCTCCATCGGACAGCACCTGGAAGGATGGGCAGGATGGAGTGGGCACGGTTCGCACGGTGACGGGAGCAGGCGTGGTGGTCGGATCCGCACGACGATCCCTGGGGGTCGGCCTTCCGCTGTCGATCACGCTCGCGCCGCTGCTCCTGGCCGTGCTCCCGGCCGCGTTCGCCGGCGGCGAGACGCGCCCGTGGCGTCGCCGCAAGGACGCCGCCCGCTCGGCCGCGCTGGCCGCGCGCGAGGCGGCGGGCGAGGCGTTCCTCCAGCTCGACACCGCGCAGCGGGACATGATGCTCTCGCTGGAGACGGTCCGGGCGGTCCGCGGCGCGCGCGGCACCGAGGACGCGCTGCGCGCCTTCGCCGCGGTGAGCCTGCGCATCGACGAGGCCAGCGCCGCGTACATCGCGCTGATGGACCGTCATCCGCTGGACGTCGAACTGGAGACCGACGAATACGAGGCGGCTCGCCGGGAGTTGACCGAGACCGCGCGCAAGCTCGACGCGGTCCGCCAGGACCTGGACCGGTTCGCCGGTTCGCTCGGCCCACTGCTCGCCGACGCCGAGCACGCACTGGGCCAGTTGCCGCCGGCCGTGGATCGGGCCCGCCGCGCCGCCGCCGAGGCCGCCCAGGCGGTCGCCGACACCGAGCGGGCGGGACTGGGCACGAGCACGCTCACCACCCGCCTGGCCGCGATCCGTAGCGACCTCGCCGAACTGGACAAGGGCCCGGCCGCGCTCGGCATCCCGGGCACGCTGGAGGTGGCGGGTCGGATCGAGACCTCGGCCGGCGAACTGCGCGCCGAGGCGGAGCGGCTGCCCCGGCAGCGCGAGGAGGTGACCAACCGGCTGTCCTCGCTGCGCACCCGCGCGCAGGCCCTGGAGTCGCGACTGGCCGGCGTGGAACCCGCCCTGCATCGGCTGCGCCGCGACTACGTGCAGTCCTGCTGGACCGACCTCGAACAGGTGCCGGCCAAGGCCCGACAGTCACTGGGCGTAGCGCACGCCCGCCTGGAAGAGGCAGGCGCCTCGGCCGGACGCGGGGAGTACGCCGACGCGGTGAGCCGCTTGGCCACCGCGCGGGCCACCCTCAAGGAGGCCGACGAGGCGATGGCCTCGGTCTCCGACCGCCTGCGCGCGCTGGAGGAGGTGGCCCGCGACCCCGAGGCCGAGTTGGAGCGCACCCGGTTCGCGCTGCGCGACGCCCAGCGGCTCGCGCTCGGCGGTCGGGCCAATGCCGAGGAGCGCTACGCCCGCCGCCTGGACGCGTTGGTCTTCCGCCTGGAGGCGATCGCCGCCGAGCCGGAGCAGCCGCGCCCGAACTGGTGGCGCTTCCTCAGCGAGACCCGCGCCATCCGGGCCGAGGTCGCGGCCACGGTGCAGGTCATCCGTGAGGACCGAGCCGGCCCCGGACCGCACTGACATCACTCGACATCACGTCGCGTCAGCAACGAAAATCAGAAAAGCGACATTAGCCGCATATACCACACTTTACGCAACTCAGCGTAGTGAAATCGTTGCGATGTTCGACCAGTCGGGTAAAGAATCGGCGCCATCACCCACCTTCCCGAAATTTAAGGTTTAAAGTCGTCGGACCGGCCGACTTCGGGACCTTGATCCCGATTCACGGGTCCGACACCCCCGTGTGCCGCGCCGTCGACCACGATGCTGACACCGGGAAGTCGCACATGCCCGTGCTCTTGATGCTCTTGTTCGCGCTTCTCCTCGTCGTTCTCGCGCTGCCGAACCTGCGCGCGCTGCGGCGGGAGCCGCGTACCGCCCCCACGCTGCCGCTGCACACGAACGACATGACCGACATGCATCGCATGATGGTCCTCGCCTACGAGGAGGAGCGCGCGGTACTGCATCGCCAGGCGGTCACCTGGCTGCACTCGCTCGGCCGCGGTCCGCTGCGGGTGACCGACGCGCAGGCGGCGAGCGGCAATCGGGGCTGCGACCTGGTGACCCTCGGTGACGGCACGGTGCTCGGCCTGTCCTCGACCGGGCTGGTGATGCACGAGCTGTGCGGCGCGCTCGACCGGTTCACCGAGGTGGCGCTGACCCGGGTGCGGGCCGCGCGGGACGGCTTCGAGCTGACCTTCGACATGGAGTGCGGCCGGCAATTGCACGCTCGGGCCGAACTACTGACCGTCCGCGGCGCCTGCGTCTGACCCGGCCGGCGAGCCCCGCTCCGAGCCTCGCTCCGGGTCCGGGTGGACGCCCTGCTCCGAGCCCGTCTCCCGGGTCGGCGACACCCCCGCCCACCGCTCCACCACCGCGTACCGCCCGAGCCCACGCAGCGCCACGGTCGCGGCATAGCCCACCCCCGGCGTCAGGTCGTACATCCGCACCGCCTCCTGCTCGCGGTGCGGATGTCGGCTTTCCGGGTCGGCCCACGCACCGCCCGAGTCCCCCGCGGCCGGCACGGTCGACGGCGGATCCGGCCAGTCCAGCAGCCGAGGCGGCTCACCCGCGCCGGACACCGTCAGCGTGCGCGGATCCACCGTCAGGCCCAGCCCGTACACCTTCAGCAGCGCTTCCTTGCGGGTCCACCGGGTGATCGCGTCCACGGCCCGCGACCGGGTCGGAAGCCGGGCCTGCGCGGCCAGTTCGGTCGCCGACAAGGTGCCTTCGACGGTGGCGATCCGCTCCACGTCCACGCCGACCTCGGCGCCCTCGATCACCGCGAGCACCACCCGCTCGCCCGCGTGCGAGATGGAGAAGTCCAGGTCGGCCGGGCCGCCGAGGACCCGCGGCTTGCCCCGGTCGCACCCGCACAACCGACACGTGGTGTCGAAGCGCACGTCGCCCGGGGCCACCTCCAGCCGAGCCGCGAGCACACCCCGGGCCAGCGCTCGGGCGGTGGCGAACCTGGCCTGATCGGCGGGCCGCCGATAACGCTCGTACCTGGCCCGCTCGGCGCCGTCCAGCCAGGCCCGCGCGACCGCGTCCGGATCCGGCTCCGCCCACCACACCACACACTCGGCAGGATCCACGGCGCTTCCTCTCCCTCGTCGCGGCCCATTCAACCGCGCCGGACCCGAGGCCGTGCCTTCAATCCCCGCCAAAACCACCGACACCACCGAGACCACCGACCACCGACGACCGACAACCACCGATCACGGAGACCACCGCGATCATCGACCGCCGGTGCGGTTACCAACGGTCACCGACCACCCGTCACCGCACCGGCGACCGGCTCCGCTCCAGCAGCCAGGCCGCGATCCGCTCGCCCGCCGACACCCCCTGCTCGGTGAGCGCCTCGACGTGCGGCGCACCCCAGTTCGTCTCGGCCAGCTCGCCGTGCCCCGGGCGCACCCCGGCGTCCGCCGCGCGCAGCAGTTCGATGTCCAGGAGCGAGTCGCCCGCCGCGAACACCGCGTCCGCGCCCGCCCGCCGGGCGACCTCGCGCACCGCATCGCCCTTGGTCAGGGCCTCCGGGACGAAGTAGAGCTTGCGGCCCTGGAGCGAGACGCCGTAGCCGCGCTCGGCCGCCCACGCGGTCGTCTCGGGTACGAACTCGGGCGGCAGGTCCGCGCGTTCCACCACCAGATAGGTGAACAGGTCCTCGGCCACCCGGAGTTTGTGCGTCCACTCGGGACGGGCGACCCGTTCCAGGTGGGCGACCACCTCGGGCAGCGGTGCGGCGTTCGCGGCCAGCGTCTTGCGCACACCCGCCTGCCAGTCCGGGTCGCTCTCGCCGTGCACGAGCAGGTGGCCGCCGTTCGCACAGATCGCGAACTCCGGCGCCCGGCCCGGCAGGACGATCCGCGCGTACTGCTCGCGGGTGCGGGTCGTGGTGGGCACGAAGGTGGTGTGCTCGGCCAACTCGGCGAGCAGCACGGCCGCGCCGCCGGTGACGAACGACATGGGCGCGCCGTCGTACACCTCCACGCACACCAACTCGGGCGTCGGGTCCGCGGCCGCCAGGCCCAGTCGGGCGGCGGCCTTCGAATAAATGAGGGTGCGGTCCAGGTCGCTGGCAACCACGATGCTCACGCGTTGCCCCCGTCCCGACGAAAGCCCGGTTTGACCAGGCCCACGCACGAGTACGGCAGGTCGTCCACGTCGACCACCGGCACTTCGCGCTGGGCGGCGAGCATCCGCACGTGGTCCAACTCCGCGCCGACACCCTTGCGGGCCAGGATCTGCCACGGAACCCGGCGCAGCAGCACCCGCGTGGTCTCGCCGACGCCGGGCTTGATCAGGTTGATGTTGTCGATCTCGTACTCGGCACCGATCCGCTCCACCGCGCGCCATCCCTCCCAGGTAGGCGACCGGTCGCTCGCGGCCAGCAGCGGCTGGTCGCGCGCCACGTCCTGGGCCACCGCGCCGAACCGCGCCGTGACGGCGTCCAGGAACAGACCGGAAACGTCGACATCGGCCAGTTCGGCGTAGAACTTCGCGCCGTGGAAATCGTCCGGACCGATCAGGTCCTCCCGCAGCACGGTGCGTGAAACCAGCCCGGACACTGTCGAGTTCAAGCACGCGGAGGGGATCAGGAAGTCGTCGCGGGTGCCGTAGGTGCGCACGCACGAGCCCGGGTCGGCGAGCACCGCCAGTTCCGGGTCGAAGCGCATGCCGGTGGTCTGGGCGGTCAGTTCCAACGCGTCGGACAGTTCCCGGGTGATCGCGCCCTTGCCGGTCCAGCCGTCCACGAAGACGATCCGCGACGGGTCGAACTCGCGACCCAGCCAACGCAGCGCGGTGGTGTCGATGCCGCGTCCGCGCACGATCGACACGGCGAAGTGCGGCAGCGTCAGGCCGTGCGCGCGCTCGGCCCAGCGGCGCATCAGCACACCCACCGGGGTGCCCGCCCGGGCCAGCGAGACCAGCACCGCGTCCCGGCCGCGCTCGGCCAGGATGGTCTCGGTGACCACGCCGACCGCGTGCGCGATCCGGTCCGCCGAAGCGTCCAACGCGGCGTGGAACAACGCCTGGTACTCGGGCGAGGGCTGGTATTCGATCGGCAGCGACTCGGCGTAGTGCGCGCCCGCGTGCTGGATCGCCTCCTCGCGCTCCTCCAGCGGCGCCTCCAACTCGACCGCGGACAGGTCCTTGAGCAGCCACGCGACCTCGTCGGCGGCGTACGAGGAGAACGCGGGCCCGTACAGCGGGTCCGGCAGCTTGCCGGTGTCGTGCCCGTGCGGGCTCGGCTGGTGGTTCATGACCTGCGCACCTCGGGGGTGAAGGAGGGGACAACGAGCAGACCGACGTGGTCGGTGACCCGGGACAGCGCGTCCAGCAGGCCACCGGGCGCGTGCAGTTCGGGGGTGTCGGCGACCGAGTCGACGACGATCAGCACCTCGTCGAACCGCCGCGCGGGGTCGGTGCCGGCCGCGACGTTGTACGCGTAGCGGGCGCCGGGACCGTCGGCGGGGTCGTCGTGGGACGGGAATTGCAGCCGGGTGCGGATCGCGTAGCCGGGATCGTCGACCGCGAGCACCGGCGAGCGGGTCGTGGTCGAGTAGCGCACCTCGGCGTCCGCGCCCACGTGTTCGGCCAGCGCGCGGGCCAACCGCAGCGGCGTGTACATCAGTTCCTCGAAGCCGAGCACCAGGATCCGCCGACCGAGCACCCGCTCGGCCAGCGCCGCGCCCAGCGCCGGCAACGCCGCCTCCAGCGCGTCCTGGTCGGCCTGGGTGAACCCGTGCCGGCCGCCGTCGGGCAGGTCGGCGGGCCAGTCCAGGTCGAGTGTGCGCACGCGACCCGCCCCGCCGCTCTCGGACCGCTCGTCGTCGTGCGCGGCCACCAGTTCGGTACCGCGCACGAGCACGTCCTCGGGCAGCGCGACGGTGCCCGCGGCCAGGGCCACCACATCCACCCGGGCGCCGAGTTCGGCCGCGAAGACCTCGAACTCGGCCCGGTCGGCCGGGCCGCGCACGTCGATCAGCGCGGCGATCACGTAGTGCGCGCGCGGCGCGACCGCGTGCAGCGCCCGGATGGTGTTGGCGACCGTTCGCCCGGTGGACAGTTCGTCGTCCACCAGGACCAACGGCCCACTTTCGGTCAGCAGTTGCGGATCACTCGGCAGGATCAGGTGCGAGGTGGCGTGCGAGTGCTCCTCCTCGAACGCACCGAACTGCGCCACCCCGGCCACCGGGCGCCGGGTCGAGTGCAGGTAGGTCGCCCCGGGCAGTACCTCGGCCACGCAGTGCCCCAGCCCTGTGGCGGTCTCCGCGTACCCGAGCACCACCGGCGTCGGCTCGCCGGCCAGTACCGCCGCCACGCGCGCGCCCAGGTCGCGACCCGCGTCGTGGACCACCTCGGGTCGTTGCGGGATGTGCTTGCCGAGCACGGTGGACACCAACAGGTGGGCCCGGCGCGGGTTCCGCCGCAGCGCGAGCCCGACCAAAGCGTCGAGTCCGTCCCCCGCGAGCGTCACGTCGAGCCGCTCGGCGACCCAACTCCCCGACCAGGTTTCCATCCGATGTTCCCTCAACCCACGAACCCGCTTCCCTGATACCCGATCGAATCCCACCGCCCCGAGACGCCAGGCCCCGGCGGCCGGTTCACTCCATGCCGGCCGCGAGCAGGTCGACGAAGGTGACCTCCTCGCGCGCGACGCCGAAGGCGTGCGCCCGGCGCAATATCGCCTGGGCCCAGGCCCGGTGCGGCTTCACCTCGTTCATCTTGTTCGTGTACGCCGAGCGCAGCACCCCGCCGCCGGCCGCACTCTCGGCCAGGATGTCGGTGGCGTCGCAGTACTCCTCGTGGGTCACCACGGACATCGCGTGGATCACCGCCACATGGCTGGGGTGGATCGCGGTCTTGCCGAGCAGGCCGTTGGCCTTGTCCAGTTCGAGTTCGCGGATCAGCCCGTCCAGGTCGGCCGAGATCAGCCGGGTACGCAGTTCGACCGCCTCGTCCGGGTCCTCGGCCTCGGCGAACGGGGTGCGCCGCAGTTGCGGTTTGAACAGCCGCTCGCCCTGCGGGAAGTACTCCCACACCGGTCCACTGATCACGTGTCCGGTGCCGTCCGCGCGGCCGAACACGTTGACGATGTCGCCGATCAGACCGGCCACCAGGTGCACGTCGTACGCGGTCAGATCGCGCGAGCGACGCAGCGCGTACGCCGACTGGAAGTCGGTGGCGCCGATCCGCACCGCCAGGATCCGGTCCCGGTGCGAGCCGATCAGTTCGGCGAGTTCGGCGAGCACGGCGCGCCGGTGTTCGATGTAGGCGATGGACGGCGATTCCAGCACCGGCATCGCGTACAGCGGGCGCCCGCTCATCGCGATCGCCTCGTCCAGAGCCTTGAGGTAGCGCGCGCCGCTGTCCGGCTCGAACTTGGGCAGCACGAACCCGGACAACACGCGCAGGGTGTCACCGAGCCGCTCGGTCAGGTCGGTGATCTGCTCGGGGTGCCGAACCCGGATGAACAGCAGCGGGCCCTCGACTCCGGAGCCTGCGAATTCGGCCAGTTGCTCGACCAGGTTCTGCTCGGCGCCGACCACCTCGCGGTCGTCGATCGAGTCCTCGAGGCACAACACCATCGAGGTCACACCGCGGGCTGCCTGCTTGACGATGTCCGCCGCGAGCGTGCCACGCGTAGCGGGGCTGTAGAGCGTCGCACCGAGCGCGGAGGCCAACACGGCGGGGTCGCTGTCCCGGTCGAAGGCCCCCGGCGGGCGGTGGAACAGATGATCGCGGACCGCATCGTCCAAGTAGCCGAAATGCCGCATCGTGTTCTGATCCCCCTCGACTGACGGTGGTGGTGGCAAAGGCGCGACGGGGCGGGAACCCGTACGCGCCCTGGTTTGTTCCGAAGGCGCATTCGCGCCGAGCCGGTGAGCCGCCGGCAGGCGCTGCCTACGGTAACCGAAAAGCAAAATCGAAGACGTACGATCCGGTTATAGGACCATGTGTTCACACAATCGTCACGAGCACGCCCCACGTTGAGCGCACCTCCTTCGGGACGGCAGGATGGGCGCATGACCCAGGTGATGTCCAAGGGAGCGAATACGGCCCTCCCTGCCCGGTCCGTGCGCGTGGTCCTCGAATGGCGGCCGGGAGCCGGTGTTCCGGACATGGACGCCTCGGCTCTGCTGCTCGGCGCGGACAACAAGGTGCGCGGCGACCACGACTTCGTCTTCTACAACCAGCCCCGGCACCCGTCCGGCATGGTGGTGCACGAGGGCAAGAAAACCGGGCCCGACCGCTGCACGGACGGTGTCCGGGTGGACGTCGCCGCCCTCGGCGCCGATGTGCAACATGTGATCGTGGCCGCGTCCGCGGACGGTGGCACCATCGGTTCGGTGCCCGGCCTCGTCCTTCGACTGTACGACGCAGACGGCGGCGGCGAGCTGCTCAACTTCCCGATCGCCGGAGCCACCAGCGAGACGGCCTTCGTATTCGGCGAGATCTACCGGCGCGGCGACCAGTGGAAATTCCGCGCGGTCGGGCAGGGCTACGCGAGCGGTCTCGCGGGCCTGGCGACCGATTACGGGATCAGCGTCGACGACGAGCCGAGCGCCTCGACACCGGCTCCCGTGCCGACGCCGCTGCCGCCGGTGCACCAGTCCCCGCCGAGCGCGCCCGCCCCGCCGCCGCCCCCGACGTACCGCGACGGCCCGCCCGCGCCGCCCTCGTACCAGGAGCCGGCTCCCACCGCCGTGTTGCCGCAGCCGCACTACGGCCAGGGCACGCTGCCCGCCCCGCCCGCGCACCGGCAGGCCCCACCGCAGGGCGTGCTGCCCCTCTCCGGCAACACGCCGTACGGCGGCGCGCCCGTGCCGCCTCCGCCGCCGCGCCACGACGGCCCGATGATCCCGCCGCCACCGGCCCCGCACACGATCGGCGGGCCGCCCCCCGGCTACCCGCACACCCCCTCCGGCGGCGCGTCGGTCCCGCCGCCCCCCGCACACGGCGGCACGCCGCCCCAGGGCTTCCCGCCGCAGGGCACGCCGGCGCACGGGATGTCCTTCCAGACCCCGCCGGGCGTGATGCACATGCCTCCGGGCGGCCCGCAGCTACCCGCGCCGGGCCAGTACCCGCCCGGCCCCGGCGGGCCGGGGCAGCCCGGACCGTACACGCCCTCGCACGGCGCTCCCATGCCGCCCGGGATGACCCCGCCGCAGGGCATGGGCATGCCGCCCCAGCAGCAGTACCCGGGCACGCCGCCGCAGGGTCAGGGCGGTCCGCCCCAAATGCGCCGCCTGGACACCCCGCCGCAGGGCCCGCAGTTCCAGGGCTGAGCAAACGACGCCCGGGCGTGAAGGCCGCCGCACACGCGGCGGCGTTCACGCCCGGGGCCGTCACCGGCGGGCGGTCACCAAGCGGTAACCGGTCGGGCGATCACTTGTAGCCGCGCGCCCACAGCAGCCCCCACCCGTACTCACGGTCCAGCTCGGCCTGGTATCCGTGCACGTAGCGCACCTCGCGCCGCACCACGATCTCGTCGCCGTGGTTCTCCACCACCGCGACCGCGCAGGTGTGCGCCTCGCGCGCGTGCTCGTCCAACCGCACCTCGATCGGCAGCCCGGAGTTCGGGAACAGCGTGACCACCCCGTTGACCTGGTCGAACGCCGGGATGCCCTCGTAGATGTAGACGAAGATCAACAACCGGCGCACGTTCCGCGCCTGGTCGATGTTGATGAACAACGTCTCGCCCGAGGCCGAGCCGGACCGGTCGTCGGTGTCCAGCCGCACGTACGGCGGCTGGCTGAAGGCCCCGTAGAGGTTGCCCAGGGCCTGCACGACGCCCTTCGAGCCGTCGCTCATTTCCCACATGCAGCCGAGGTCGAGGTCGATCTTCTGCGGCAGCGGCGGCGACTGCACCGCCAGTGGGCGGAACAACCCGCCGCTGCGCTGGCGCGGCGGCGCCTCCTCGACCTGTGGGTTCCAGTGCAGATTGACCCGCAGCGTCCCGGTCGCGGAACCCGCCTGGGTCAGCGAGACCTCGGGCGTCGAGCGGGTCAGCGCGACCTTGTGCCCGCCGTGCTCGGGCTCGCGCTCCATCAATCCCCGACGCCAGTCGAAAAGCGGCATCAAGCCCTCCCTGATCCCCCGGCCGGTGCGCGTACGCGTAGTGGCGGCTTCAGTACACAACATAACGGGGCCGGAAAAAACCGGTACCGCGCCCGAAGCGGTGCTCGGGCGCGGTACCGGTCGTGATCCCGCGGCGGGACGCGGGGTGCGGTCGAAGGCTAGGCGTCGACCTTCACACCGCTGTTGCTCCGCCCCGGAACATGGCCGATCCGCTTGTTGCGCATGATCGAGGAAACCAGCGCGACGCCGATGAAGCCGACCCCGACCAGGCCGGTGATCACCTCGTGGATCTCCCACTTGATCGACACCAGCAGGATGGTCGCCAGCGCGCCGATCGCGTACATCGCGCCGTGCTCCAGGTACACGTAGTCGTCCAGCGTGCCCTGGCGCACCAGGTAGACGGTGAGCGACCGGATGTACATCGCGCCGATGCCCAGACCCAGCGTGATCATCAGCAGGTCCTGGGTGATCGCGAACGCGCCGACCACACCGTCGAAGGAGAACGACGCGTCGAGCACCTCGAGGTAGAGGAACATGAAGAACGCGGCCTTGCCGGCGGCGAGCTGCACGGGCTTGGGACCGCTGCGACCCTCGGCCTTGGCCGGCTCCGCACCCTCCTCGGCCACGTCCTCGCCCTCCTCCTCGTCGTTGATGTGCGCCAGCGTGCCGTGCGTCTCGAAGTAGTCCGAGAGCCCGCCGACGCCCAGGTACGCGATCAGGCCGAGCACGCCGGCCACCATGACCGTGCCCTCCTTGTGCGCGGGCGAGAGCGTCTGCGCGGTCACCACGAGCGCGATCAGCGCGATCAGCGTGGACAGCACGTCGAAGTTGCCGAGCTTGCCGGTGACGCGCTCCAGCGGGCCGATCCACTTGTGTTCACGCTCGTCGTCGAACATGAAGTCCAGAAAGATCATCAACAGGAACAGGCCACCGAACGCGGCGATCGCCGGGTGCGCCTCGTCCAAGTGCTCCGCGTAGGTCATCCCGTCGATCATCTTGTCGTCGTGGAACGCGAGGTCCACCACATCCACCGGACCGATTCCGGCGGTAAGACTGACGATCAGCAGCGGGAAGACAAGCCGCATGCCGAAGACGGCGATCAGAATACCGATCGTCAAGAACATCTTCTGCCAGAAGGCATTCATTTTCTTGAGGATCGTGGCATTTACTACAGCGTTGTCGAAAGACAACGAGATCTCGAGGATCGACAGGATCAGCACGATGCCGAATCCGGTCGCCCCCCAGAAATACGCGGCGACGGCGAGACCGGCCACCGTCACGCCGAACGACCAGCCGAACGTACGGATTACCACGGATGAGGTCCTTATCTACCTGGGGATTGCATCTCCGGGTGGGTCATCAGGAAGACCGGCCCTCACTCCCCCACCCGAGAGACTCGGAAAAGGCGTCAGGGCCGGCCCCACCGGGTGACCGACCCTGACACACACCGTCAGTACGTACTCATTGCACGCTGACGCCGAAGTCGAGTGCGATCCCCCGCAGGCCCGAAGCGTACCCCTGCCCTACCGCGCGGAACTTCCACTCCCCCTGGTAACGGTAAAGTTCTCCAAAGATCATGGCTGTCTCGCTTGACGCATCCTCGGTAAGGTCATATCGCGCGAGTTCGTTGTTGTCCGCCTGGTTCACAATCCGGATGTAGGCGTTGCGGACCTGTCCGAAGGTCTGCCCACGCATCTCGGCATCGTAGATCGAAACCGGGAAAACCACCTTCTCGACCTGGTCGGGAACGGCCATCAGATCGACGAGGATCACCTCGTCGTCACCGTCACCGTCACCCGTGAGGTTGTCGCCGGTGTGCTCGACCGAAGCCTCGGGGCTCTTGAGGTTGTTGTAGAAGACGAAATAGTCGTCGCCGAGCACCTTGCCCGCACCACCGCACAGCAGCGCACTCGCGTCCAGGTCGAACGAGGCGCCCGTGGTGGCGCGCGCGTCCCAGCCCAGACCCACCAAGACATTGGTGAGATTGGGTGCGGCCTTGCTCAACGAGACGTTTCCGCCCTTGGCGAGGGTGACCCCCATCGATTCCTCCTGATCGTCGTACATTCGCTTCAACCTTGCCATGCCCCCGACCCGGCGGGACCCCCTTTTCGCACAGCTCACAGCGTGCGGAAGGGGGCGTTCCGACGGCGGCGCGCACGACCCCACCCCGGTCCGGGACGACGAACGCCCGCCGACCGCGGGTGCGGTCGGCGGGCGTTCGTGATGTCTCGCCTATCAGACGTTGACCCCGAAGTCCTTGGCGATGCCGCGCAGGCCCGAGGCGTAGCCCTGGCCCACCGCGCGGAACTTCCACTCCGCGCCGTTGCGGTAGAGCTCGCCGAAGACCATCGCGGTCTCCGTGGACGCGTCCTCGGTGAGGTCGTACCGGGCGAGTTCCTTGTTGTCGGCCTGGTTCACGATGCGGATGAACGCGTTGCGGACCTGACCGAAGCTCTGCTGGCGCGTCTCGGCGTCGTAGATCGAGACCGGGAAGACGACCCGCTCGACATCCGCCGGGACACCCGCCAGGTTGACCTTGATCGCCTCGTCGTCCCCCTCGCCCTCACCGGTGAGGTTGTCACCGGTGTGCTCGACGGAGCCGTCGGGGCTCTTGAGGTTGTTGAAGAAGACGAAGTGGCCGTCGGACGGCGCCTGACCACTTCCGTTGAGCAGGATCGCGCTCGCGTCGAGGTCGAAGTCCGTGCCGGTGGTCGTACGCACGTCCCAGCCCAGGCCGACCAGAACAGCGGTGAGGCCCGGAGCCTCCTTCGAGAGCGAGACGTTGCCGCCCTTGCTCAGGCTGACGCCCACGAGTCCTCCAAAGGTTCATGGAGCAACTGGTGCCCCGGAATTTTCGCCTACAGACGAGACAACGCGCCGATCCTAGTCATGAGTTCCTGACCGCCGGGAGTCTCGCCGCGGCATGGGTACCCCGACCCGGCCCGACCTACGCCCGAACCCGCCGGAGAACCCCCGACCGCGCCGAATCAGACGCTCGCGAGCGCCTTCAGGTACTCCGCCTGGTCCCGCGCGTCCGGGATCGCGTTGACCACGCTCCACTTGACCACGCCCTCCTTGTCGATGACGAAGGTCGCGCGCACGGCGCAGCCCTTGTCCTCGGCGAAGACGCCGTACGCCTGCGCGACCCCGCCGTGCGGCCAGAAGTCCGACAGCAGCGGGTACTCGTAGCCCTCCTGCTCGGCGAACACGCGCAGCGAGAACGGCGCGTCGCAGGACACGGCCAGGACCTGCACGTCGTCGTTCTGGAAGTTGGGCAGGTCGTCGCGCAGCGCGCACAGCTCGCCGGTGCACACACCGGTGAACGCGAACGGGTAGAAGACGAGCAGGACGTTCTTCTCACCGCGGAAGTCCGCGAGTCGAACGACCTCGCCGTGCTGGTTCTTGAGCTCGAACTCGGGGGCCTTGCTACCGATCTCGACGGCCATGATGCGCATCTCCTTGTCCCGGGCGGCGACGTCCGCCTCTCGGCGCGAGCCTAGCCGGGGGCTTCGGACGGGCTCGGGGCG
This sequence comes from Embleya sp. NPDC025285, assembly GCF_055558835.1. Taxonomy (NCBI): domain Bacteria; kingdom Bacillati; phylum Actinomycetota; class Actinomycetes; order Kitasatosporales; family Streptomycetaceae; genus Embleya; species Embleya sp. NPDC025285. The sequence continues at coordinate 1,221 of NZ_JBVHLU010000139.1, read as the reverse complement.
GCCGGGGTGCGGCGTTCGGGCACCGGGCGAGCGGGCAGTATGCGGGCATGTCCTCGATCGAGATCGTGAGCGGCCCCTGGGGCACCGCCTCCATGCCCGCCCGAACGCAGCGCGAGCGGGCCCTCGCCGCGTGGGACGCCTTCCGTGACCTGGCCGCCCGGGTCGACCCGAACGCGCCGTCCCGGCTGCCGGGCTGGGACGGCCGCGCCGTGATCAGCCACCTCGCGTCCTGGCCGGACGCCCCGCTGCTGGCCCGCCTGCTCGCCGAGGCGAGCGGCCGACGGGCTCCCGACGCCGCCCCGATGAACCAGGACGACGTCAACGCGCACCTGGTCCGGGCACACCGCGACGCCGGTCTCGAGGACCTGTTGGCCGCGCTCGACGACGGCCGCCGGCGGCTGGCCGCCGCGTTCGACGCCACCGCCGCGGACCCGGAGTTGGCGCTCGCCCGCACCGGCTCACAGGTCGGCCCGGTTCCACTGCTCACCCAGTTCGGCGCGATCGCCTACGAACTGGCCGTACACGCGCTGGACCTGGCCCCGTGCGGCGCCGGCGAGCCCGCCCCCGAACTGCTCGACGCCGGGGTGCTGGCTCTGGCCGACATCACCGGCGCGCTGGCCGCCCGGCACGGAGTCCGGACCCGAACCGGCCTGGCGGTGCCCGGCGGCGGCTGGGGCTTCGCCGCGCCCGGCACCGACGGCATCGGCTGGGAGGTCTTCCCGCTCCCGCCCGGCCGGCCGAACCTGCCCGCCGTCGAGGCCCGCACCGCCGCCCTGCTCCTGGACGCCTCCGCCGGCCGCCGCGCCGCCCCCGCCCTGCTCGCCCGCCGCGACCTCAAGCCCCACAACCTGCCCGGCCTGCTCGCCCTGGCCCCGCTCCTGGACCACGTCCCCGGCCTCCCCGGCGGCCCCGCCCTACGCCTGACCGCCGGCGCCCTCACCAACGTCGCCAAAATAACCTCCCTACTCCCCACCCTGACCCGCCCCCGCCCCTAACCCAGCCCAGCCCACACACCCCCACACCCCCACACCTCCCCCCCCCACCACCCCCACCCCTCAACGCCCCGACCCAGCCCACCACCCCACGCCCCACCCCCGGCGCGTCAGCGCCCCCGACCCCGCCCCATCCCAGTGATCGACGCGCGAAGCGCGGAGAGCGGCGGAGCCGCAAGCGTGGGCTTCGTGCCCCGGAGCGAAGCGGAGGGACACGAAGCCCCGAGCG